>JBFRWR010000832.1:0-9785 GCA_051439685.1 Trichodesmium sp. | reverse complement strand
CCTCCAAAACATCCCCATCTTTCAGCACAATTTTTTCTTGCTGATAACGATAAACTTCCATTGTCCGACTGCGAGGATCTACTAATACTCCCACAACAGTTCCTAACTCTATAAATTCTTGTATTTTTTGACGTAATTTTGTTAATTTATCGCTCTTAGATTTAACTTCAAAAATTAAGTCGGGAACTAACTTAACATAATCTTCTGTGGGACGGAGTAATTTTTCTGCACGAATAAACGAAGCATCAGGAGTGCGAATATCTCCATCTGCATTTGGTAAACGAAAACATCCACTAGAACCAATCACTCTACCTAACTTTCTCGGTCTTACCCAGTTGCGTAACTGAGCTACTATTTCTGCTGCTATTTCACCTGATTCTAAACCTGAAGGACTCATAACAATAATCTCTCCACCTACTAATTCCATTCGATAATCTGGATAGTCTATTTGCAACTTTTCTAAATCTTTAACTGTTAAATTTGGCATAATAATATTTCCTCTTTTTCATAATTTATCTTGTTTACTTTTAGTGTTTTTTATTCCTACTCAAACTCTGGAGTCCAAACTTCAACTACAGGTAATTTCCATCCTGGTAATATTTCTTCTACTTCTAAAATATCGCCGTCTTTCAACACAATTTTTTCTTGTTGATAACGATAAACTTCCATTGTCCGACTCCGAGGATCTACTAATACTCCGACAACAGTTCCTAACTCTATAAATTCTTGGATTTTTTGACGTAATTTTTCTAATTTATCACTCTTAGATTTAACTTCAAAAATTAAGTCGGGAACTAACTCTGGATAATCTTCTGTAGAGCGGGGTAATTTTTCTGCAAGAATAAAAGAAGCATCTGGAGCGCGAACATCTCCATCTGCATTTGGTAAACGAAAACCTCCACTAGAAGCAATTACTCTACCTAACTTTCTTGGTCTTACCCAATTCCATAAATAAGCTATTATTGCTGCTGCTATTTCATCTGATTCTAAACCTGAAGGACTCATAAAAATAATTTCTCCATCTACTAATTCCATTCGATAATCTGGATAGTCTATTTGCAACTTTTCTAAATCTTTAACTGTTAAAGCTGGCACAATTATACCTCCTTTTTTTTGCTGAATTATACTTGAAGTTTTGAGCTATCAAAAAATCAAGTATTCTCTCTAATACTTACTTTTTTTTTGATTTAATGCTAAAGATAATTGACGAAAATGGTCGCCCCTTTGTTCAAAGTTTTGATACTGGTCAAAACTGGCACAAGCAGGAGATAATAATACGACTTTAGCATCATATTTTTTGGATAATGCTGCACCTCGAATTACCGCTCTTTCCATATTTTCTACTATTTCATAATTACGAAAATTATTTTTTTGTAATCTCTTGGCTAAGGTTTCAGCAGCATCTCCAATTAATAAAACAGACACAACTTTTTCCTTAATTTGTCGCAACCAGTCATAATCATTTCCTTCTTTTGCTTCACCACCAGCTATTAATAATACGGGTCCTGGTACGGCAGTTAAACCGACTGCTGCTGCATCATAATTTGTCGCTTTACTATCATTAATAAAGTCTACTCCGTTCCAAGTACAAATATATTCTAAACGGTGGGGTACACCAGGAAAATTTGCTACTGCTTCGGCGATCGCTTCTTTTTCTATTCCTGCTAATTTTGCTACTGTTACTGCCATTAATAAATTTTGCTGATTATGATTTCCTAACATTTTTAGGGATTCTACTGAGACTATTTTTTCCCCTAAAGCAGTTACCCAACCATCTTCAATATAAGTTCCTTTAGCAGTATCTCCAAGTAAATTTGCTTTACCTTGAACGCTTGTCCAGTAGACATTATCCCAAAGGTTCGTTGCATTTTCTCGCAGGTAGGGATCGTCACCATTGATAACTTGTGTTTGAGAGCGATTGAGCAAAGATGCTTTAATGTTAAAATAGTTTTCTATGGTGTAGTGGCGACTGAGATGGTCAGGAGTGAAAGTAGTCCAAACGCCTATTTGAAAGTTAATTTGATGAGAGGATTCTATTTGATAACTGCTAACTTCTGCTATTACCCAATCTGGGGGTGCTTCAGATAATGCTAGTTCACAGGCAGCATAACCAATATTACCACAGGCAGGAGCATACAAGCCAGCACTTTTAAAAATAGCAGCAACTAAAGCAGTGGTGGTGGTTTTCCCATTTGTACCAGTAATACCCACCCAGGGGATAGACTGGAGGTATCGCCACGCTAATTCCATTTCTCCTATTGTTTCAATTTTATTGTCTCTCGACTTTTGTAATGCAGGTATATCCCAGGGGACACCAGGACTAACAACAACTAAATCTAGGGAAGTGTCTGGTGCAAAAGAATAACCTAATTTTACAGTAATACCTTCTTGGGTTAATTGTTGTTGTTGTTGTTGCAGGGTGTCGGAAATGTTGCGATCGCTCAATTCAACTTCCCACCCATTTTTTTTTAGCAGTCGCGCAGCAGCAATACCTGATTTTCCTAAACCAATAATGTGAGCTTTTGACATAGTAAATTTGTATAGAAAAAATAATTCTTGGCCTGGTTATTTTGATTTTACAGTACAGTGGAAATATATCTTGAAGTTAGAAGTCAGAAGTCAGAAGTTAAAAGTCAATATGATTCAGTTCAGGATTTTTTTACATAAAGAAGACAAGGAAGAAAAAAAGCGTAGATATTATCAGCTTGAATGTTCCTTATTTCTGCTTCCTTGTCCACTTTTTCTCGAAGTCTACTTTGTCTGACTGCGTTCCTTGATTATTACAAATAGACCCTTATCAGTAATCCCCTACTTCCTATTAACCCAGATTCCGCACGTCAAGTTGTAAGATTAAAAGTAGTATAGAAATCAGTAGGTTGACAGGTATTTATACTGAAAAAATCATCTTCATTCACCTTTGTATTGAGTCAAATTCTCAGAAAAATATCAAGCATAAATACTTAATGGAACCAGATAATTAACTAGAATCATTTTCTACTGACTACTTCACTTAATACTACATTTTGAACTGCGGAATGTAAGTATTAACTTTTCACTATTTGGCCAAAGTCTGCTAATACGCGGGCATTATTGCGCAACAGGCCCAACAAATTCAAGCGATTTTGTTTAATGTTTGGATCGGGGTCCATTACTAGGACACTTTCTGGACCATCAAAGAAATTACTAACGGTAGGAGCTATTTTTGCTAAAGCATCTACTAACTGTTGATAATTCCGAGTTTTTTGAGATATTTCTGTTTGAGGTACTAAGTCAATTAAAGCTTGATAAAAAGCTAATTCTGAGTCACTTTTAAACAACTTTGAATCTACAACTTTTTCTGGTTTAAGTTGAAGTTTATCTAAGTCACCTTGAGCAGCTAAACGAGTTGAACGGTTAACAGTTTCATAGATTTGATCGAGCAGACTATTTTGCCGAATATTTTGCAAGAAAACTGCACGGTTTCTCACATCTAATAAATCTTTTAATGCTCGTTCGGTATATTCAGAATCATTATCGCCCAAAACAGAATTTACTAAGTCATAATCAATATTTTTCTCATCTTGCAATAGGGTTCTAATGCGTTGTAAGAAAAAGTCATATAACTGAGGTAATAATTCTGAGCTTGTATGAGAATAAATTTTCACAAATTCTGCAACAACATCTGCTAATAACTGATGTAAATTCAGGGTTAGATCGGCTTGCCAGATGATATTAACTACTGCATTTGCTGCTCGACGTAAAGCGAAAGGATCGGCGGAACCTGTAGGTAACATTCCCAAGCCAAAAATACTAACTAAAGTATCAAGTTTATCTGCTAAACTAACAACTTGACCGCTAATAGTTTCGGGTAAAATATCTCCTGCTCCTCTAGGCAAATAATGTTCAAAAATTGCAGTTGCTACTTCTTCAGTTTCTTTTCCAGCACGGGCATATTTTTCTCCCATTACTCCTTGCAATTCTGGAAATTCATAAACCATTTGAGTTACTAAGTCGGCTTTGCAAAGTAGGGCTGCTCTTTCTATATTTTGGGATTTTTCTTGACTGACTTTTAACTGTTCAGAAATTAATTTAGCGATGTTAATAATGCGTTTGACTTTTTCTGCCATTGAGCCTAATTTGGCTTGGAATGTCACTTTTTCTAATTCTGGCAGATAACTTTCTAATGGTTTGGATAAATCTGCTTGATAAAAAAATTGTCCGTCTGCTAATCTGGCTCTAATTACTCTTTCATTTCCTTTAGCAATAATCTCTGATTTTTCCGGGTCGCCGTTAGAAATAGTAATAAAGTATGGCAATAATTCACTTTTTGAGTTGGCAGTTTTTGTTGATTTTAATACTGGGAAGTAACGTTGGTGACTAACCATTACTGTTGTTGTTACTTCTGCTGGCAAAATTAAAAATTCTTTGTCAAAGTTACCAACTACTGCTGTCGGCCATTCCACCAGATTTGTTACTTCTGCTAATAATTCTGGAGGAATTTCTACTGTTCCTTTAACTGTTTGAGCAGCCGTTTGTATTTGTTCTGCAATTTGACTTTTTCTTTGCTGAGAATCTACTTCAATGTAGGCTTTTCTCAACTCTTCTACATAATCTTTTGCTTGAGAAATTTCTATTGGTTGAGGATGCAAAACTCGATGACCATAAGATAGGCGATCGCTATTAATTATCTCTGAATTATTTTCTAAATTTAGGGGCAATATTTTATTATCTAATAATGCTACTAACCATCTAATCGGGCGGGGAAATTTCAGGTCTCCATCCGCCCAACGCATAAATCTTTTACCTTCAAGTTTATTAATCCATTCTGGTACTAATTCTTGAATAATTTCTGTTGTTTGTTTGCCCTTAATTTTTTTATTAACGAAGACAAAATCACCTTTTTCAGTCGGGCGTATTTCTAGCTCTTTTAATTCTACTTCTTGTTTTCTCGCAAAACCTTCCGCTGCTTTTGTTGGTTTACCATCTTTAAAAGCTGCTTTTGCTGGTGGACCTTTAATTTCTTCTTCTCGATCTGGTTGTTTATCTAATAAACCTTCTATTACCACTGCTAAACGTCTGGGTGTGGCATAAACATTAACTGAATCATTTGTCAAGTATGTCTCTGCGAGGGTTCTAGGAATAATTTTTTCCCATTGCTCTATAGCTTCAGAGACAAAAGTTGCAGGTAATTCTTCTGTACCGATTTCTAATAAAAATGTTGCCATAATCAAAATATTTAGATATTTGGATATTATCGACTAATTACATAACAGTATGTCAAATTAACTTTGTTAAGCAATAGTCTAAAAAATAGCAAGAATTTGATTTGCAATTATCTAAATTAAACTTTTGCTGCTTATTCTGAAAATAGATATTTTTTCAATTTAGACTTTCTTGATTATTTTTTACACGATAAAATTAGAAATTATACTAGAAAATTCCTAGAAAAGAAATGAAACAAAATTATCTAATTACTGTCTAACATAGCTCTCAACTACTCTTCAGCCCTTTCAGCAAATTTTCTCAGAATCCGGCTACTAAAAACAATCATATTTTATCAGTGTTCCTGATTACCTTAAAACTTAGTAAGCTAAAATAAGATGTAAGTAAATTATCTTAGTTTCTATTTGGGTAAAAGGCCACTAGACTTAAATTTGTTCCTAAAATTTGAGAAATTTCAATTTTGAGATAGATTTAACTTAGGTTAAACCCAGAAACCTGGTCAACTTAATAAAATAAAGGAAAGTTCGCATAACTGAACTATCCATTAGAGGTATATTCCTCATATCCCGGAAACACCCTAGCTTACCCAAAGTCGCACCTATGACTACTTTCAATATGTACATGGCTGCTGCCACTCAAACCAAAAATCCATATCTTTGTAGCCCAAGAGATGTTGCTAGTTTAAAAACAGCAGCAATTATGGGTTGTGGGGTGACAATGGCCTATCAATCTGGGCAACAGTCTTACCAGGTACTTAAAAATATAGACTTGACAGTACAGAAGGGTGATGTCCAACTATTAATGGGACCATCTGGTTCTGGTAAAACTACATTGCTGACAATTTTAGCAGGATTGTTAACGCCGACATCTGGTAGAATCTGCCTCCTGGGACAAGAAATTACTAAGATGTCTAGAAAGCAACTAGCTCAGTTTAGACTGCAAAATATCGGCTTTATCTTTCAGGGGTTTAACTTATTTCCGGCATTAACAGCTACGGAAAATATACAGGTGGCTCTTAATATGAAAGGTATTAAAGGTAAGGCAGCAAAGCATGAAGCTCAGGTACTTTTGGAACAAGTAGGGTTAGCTGCTCAGGCCAAACTACATCCACGAGATTTATCTGGAGGCCAAAAACAAAGAGTGGCGATCGCCAGGGCGCTATCTGGAAATCCTCGGATAATTATGGCCGATGAACCAACGGCGGCCTTAGATTCGCATAGTGGCCATACAGTCATTGAGTTATTACGTCGTTTGGCCAAAGAAGGTGGTTGTACCGTGTTAATGGTAACGCACGATCCTAGAATAGTTAGTTCTGCGGATAGAATTGTTTACCTTGAAGACGGAGTTATACAAGAGAATAAAGAGCTATCTGATAATTTTCTATAAATTTCCGGCATCCTGAATAATTTACAGACAATTCCCAGCAATTTTGATATATTTCATCTGGGAATTAATTTGATTTTTTATTTATAGGTTTTCTCATGTTATTAACTTCTGTATTTTTTCATTTAATTGTAAAATTTGTACCTCGATAACATCCTTGAAAAGAAGTTAAATTAGTATCAGTAAGTTGCTCAAGTTTAGTTACTAGAGAAATAGTCTCAGCATTAGGAGAAAATTTATTCCACTTATAAGCAAATTTTCCCAAATAGTTACCTGTTCCTTTGTAACTAAATTCTTCTATTGGAATATTAGAAACTCCAGAAACCTTCTGGTTATGATATCCGTTAATAATAATTTTTTCTAATTTAACTTCTGTACCTAAAGTTACATTCCAATCTACAGGTTCATAGGCAGATAGTGCTAGAATTATTGGTTGATTTTGTCTTTCTATATGTATATTAACGGTACCAGTAGGATGATATCCTGCCTGATGATCTGAGCGTGCCTCGTAAACTCCTACTAAGTGTAACTCTTTATTCGTTTTAGGGGTATTAAAAAAATATGAAAAATCATTGCTACCTCCAACTCCACAAATATTAGTATTAGGAGAAACTTGAGGAATTAGATTTTGTTGATTAGCTTGCTGTGAGAATTTTGAGTTGATTAATAAGAAACTTCCCAGACTAACAGCAGCTACTAAAGCACTAGCTATTCCTACAGGAATTAATTGTTTAATAGAATAATTAAATAAATTTAGGTTAGGTCGTTTTGTTGGAGTATTATTAAAAGTTGAAATAACATTAGAATTAGAGACAGAATAATTTTGATCGTCGAGACAAGCCAATAAATTTAAAGTTTCTGGCTGTTCAAACATTGTCGGAACTACTGTTGCTTCTCCTACATATAGATTACGATTTTGTCTATCTAAAATTAACCAATATTTATCGGTTTCATCTAATTGATAATTTTCAACTTCAGCGCTTACTAAAGGATGCTGAATAAAAACTTTCCAAGCAAGATTGATACCTGCACCAAAATTTTGATTATCATTATAGATAACTTGATTTATTTCTGGTTCCCAGTGAAAAGCTACCCACCGATGATTTGCTTCATATCCTAATGATTTTTCTAAATCTGAGTTAGCTATTAAATTTAAAGGTTTTATTAGATGAGACATAATTAATTTAGGAAATAAATTTTATATTATAGTGCTAGGGAGTAGGGAAGGGAGTCGGGAGTAGTAAAAATTTCTAAGCAGTTTTATTTTGATTATACTCAAGATTAAATAGAGAATTAATTAACCATTCTCGAAAGTTTTTATTATCTGTAAATTGACGGTATTCTTCTAAATTTTCCCGAATATAACGTCGTAATTCTTGATTGAATTTATTTTCAAAGGTAAGTTTAGCATTTTGCGGATCGCTATAATTTATAGCATTTTGATATTCTCCATCTTTTCTAACTTTTTCTGGCAACTCTTCTAAGAAAAATCTCCAGGTTTTATCCTCATTTTGCCAGGAAATACTACCACCGAAGCGGTTATTAAATTCTTGGATTATTTGACTGATTTTATCTGACTTATTTTCAGATTTTCCCCTAATAATATTTTCGGCAACGGGAGACAGGGTATTTTCTCTATCTAAATCTAAGCTAATATTTTGACTTCCTAAAAGCTCTACTCGATAACTTTCAATATCCACACTATTAATAATTCCTGCTGACAAATCAGAATTATCTGATTTTGGCAGTTTATCAACTAACAATTTCAGAAAAGTATTTAAACTTTCCCAATCAGAATTTTTAAAACTTTTTACCTGCACTAAAAATTGATAATTTCTGACAAAACTCCTAGCTTTATTCTGAAACTCTATTTTTTCCTCCTCCTCTAAATTATTCTGATAATTTTCCACACAAATATCTAAGATTGACTCCAATTTTTCCCGCGACTCTCCACTCACAAACTTACTCATAAATTCCTTTATATCTTCTGACGAATAAATCTGAAAATTTGCCAAACTATCCTCTAAGTCGTGGAGGCGATCTCTCTCTGTTTCTTCACTTAAAATTGTTGTTTTATAATAAGGTTCAAAAGCTTTCTGAATTTCATCGGCAGAATTTACAAAATCTAAAACAAAAGTATCTCTTTTTCCCTCACAAGAACGGTTTAAGCGAGACAAAGTTTGTACCGCTTTTACATCTGACAAAACTTTATCCACATACATCGTATGTAACAACTCTTGATCAAAACCAGTTTGATACTTATTCGCCACAATTAAAAATCTATATTTATCCTCTTCAAAAGCTTTGGCAATCTTATCCCCAGAAAAACCATTCATAGAATACTCATCTTCCTTTTTGCCGTCTATTTCTTTAGTGCCAGAAAAAGCAACAAGAGTTTGATACTCAGAATTTATTTTGCTCAAATATTTGTCAAAAGCTAACTTATAATAAATCGCACTTTTAATACTACTACTAACAACCATCGCTTTAGCTTTACCATTAATTTTTCCCTGAGAAATTACGCTTGATAAAAAATGCTCGATCATCACTTCTGCCTTTTTGGCGATACTGTCTGGATGCTCCTCTACATATCGTTTTAATTTCTTTTTTGCTTGTTTAATATCAAATTCTGGGTCGTCTATAATTTTCTTCTGCAAGCGACAATAGGTTTTATAGGTAGTATAATTCTGCAAAACATCTAGAATATATCCTTCTTCAATTGCCTGTTTCATCGAATAATTATGGAAAGGATAAAATTTCCCATCTGCCAGATTTTTCACACCGAATAATTCTAAAGTTTTATTCTTGGGCGTGGCGGTAAAAGCATAATAATTGGCGTTTGGGCAAGGTTTTTGTGACTCGATAATTCTGATTATTTTATCTTCGGTAGTTTCCTCATCTTCCGCATCTTCTTTACTTAAAGATTCACTCATTTTTGCTGCACTTTTTCCCGTTTGGCTGGAGTGTGCTTCGTCGATGATAATGGCAAATTTTTTATCGGCTAAAGATTGAATTTCTTCAACAACATAAGGAAATTTTTGCACCGTTGTAATAATAATTTTGTCGCCTTTTTCCAAAGCTGACTTTAACTGTTTACTGCCTCCGGTAATTGCTGTGACAACTCCGCCGACTTGCTCGAATTGTTTAATATTTTTCTGAATTTGTGTATCTAAAATTTTGCGGTCTGTCACGACTAAAAC
>JBFRWR010000831.1:0-3261 GCA_051439685.1 Trichodesmium sp. | reverse complement strand
TGACTTTTAACTGAATTCGTGCCAGAAGTATAACTATATCAATAAGCTCAAAATCTGAAACCTAGCTAAGGAAATTAAATCAAAGTGTCAACTAATACTCTTCCACATAAGCAAACTAACCAATCCCAATCTGAAACTGCTCCTGTATTCGAGTTTGTTAAATCTGTCAGTAAAGTCACAGCAGGTACAGTATTAGGCATTACCATGTTAACCAGCTCATTAGTTGCTGGTGGCCTGGTAGGTTTAGCAATTAGTTTCCGAAATTTGCCAGATGTAAGGGTGCTGAAAAATTATACACCTTCAGAAACTACTCATATATATGATATTAAAGGTAGACCCTTAGCAAGTCTCCACGATGAAGCTAATCGAGAAGTCATACCTCTCAACCAAATTTCTCCAGACTTAAAACGAGCAGTATTGGCCATCGAAGATAGTAACTTTTATAATCACCACGGCATTTATCCCATCGGAATTATTCGTGCTTTCGTGGCTAACTTAGAGCGAGGTAGAACAGTTGAGGGTGGTTCTACTGTGACTATGCAGTTGGTCAAAAATCTGTTTCTATCTCCAACAGCCAAACTTAGTCGAAAAGTAGCTGAAGCAGTTCTGGCTATTAGAATGGAACAAATTCTCCAAAAAAATGAGATTTTAGAGTTATATCTCAACCAAATTTACTGGGGTCATAATTTATATGGAGTTGAGACTGCATCGAAAAGCTATTTTAATAAATCTTCCAAAGATTTAACCTTAGCAGAAGCAGCCCTCATGGCAGGTATGATTCCTGCTCCAGAAGAATATAGTCCGTTTATTAATTATCAAAAATCTAAACAACGCCAAGCAACTGTATTGGCGAGGATGCGAGAACTAAATTGGATTACTGCTGAACAAGAGGAAGAAGCTCTTAAACAAAAATTGTTAGTAGGTAAAGTAACCTCTTTTCGTCAGAGTAAACTTCCTTATATTACTGAGGCAGTTATTCAGGAATTGGCTGAAAGATTTGGTAAAGATGCTGTCCTTAAGGGAGGGATGCGAATTCAAACTACTATTGATATGAACTTCCAACGGATGGCAGAGAGAACCGTGACTGAGTGGCACGAAATATTATATTATCGTGGGCTTTATCGAAGTTGGGATAAAGGTCAGTTGGCATTAGTGGCAGTTGATCCACGCACCCACTTTGTTAAGGCCATGGTTGGTGGGGCAGATTTTAAGAGCAGTCAATATAATCGAGCTATTCAGGCTCGCAGGCAACCTGGCTCGGCTTTTAAGCCTTTTGTTTTCTATACTGCTTTTGCTTCGGGTAGATTTTCACCATATTCTATTGTGATGGATAGTCCCGTTAGTTATCCAGATGGCAATGGTTACTATTCACCTCGAAATTATGGTGGTGGATATTCCGGGGCAGTTAGTATTCGTAAGGCTTTACAGTCTTCTCTGAATATACCTGCTGTTAAACTTGGTCAGTCTGTTGGACTAAATAAGGTGATTGAGGTGTGTCGCATTTTGGGAATTAAAAGTCCGATGGAACCTGTGATTTCTTTACCACTAGGGGCTGTTGATTTAACACCTCTGGAGATGGCGGGGGCTTATGCTACCTTTGCTAATAATGGTTGGCATTCTGATACAACTTTTATTGTCCAAGTGACTGATACCAGCGGAAATGTTTTGTTGGACAATACTCCTAAACCTAAATTGGTTCTCGATGAATGGGCTGTGGCATCTCTGAATAGTGTATTAGTAGGAGTAATTGAACGTGGTACGGCGACTAGAGCTAAGATTAGTCGTCAAGCAGCAGGAAAAACTGGTACAACTTCTTCTGAAAGGGATGTTTGGTTTGTTGGTTATACTCCTCAGTTGGCAACTGCTGTTTGGGTGGGTAATGATGATTATCGACCACTAAATTATGGAGCTACTGGTGGAACTACTGTTGCACCTATCTGGCGTGATTTTATGAACCAAGCTATGAGTGGTGTGCGTAGGGAATATTTTCCACCAGCGTCTAAATTTGATCGACCAT
The DNA here is from genome assembly GCA_051439685.1 of Trichodesmium sp. Lineage (GTDB taxonomy): Bacteria > Cyanobacteriota > Cyanobacteriia > Cyanobacteriales > Microcoleaceae > Trichodesmium. Next base: position 1,244 of record JBFRWR010000831.1, on the reverse strand, counting down.
AGTTAGTAGTTCCAGAATTAATAATTAGGGTTTGCGCTCAAAAGTCTTTTTGTGAAGGTAGGGAGTAGGGGAGTAGGGGAGTTTAGGGGAGTAATTTTTGGGCAAGAGAGTAGCCCAAAATTCGCTCCTTTTTGAGCATAAAGAGCTGAAAACTAGGTACTTTTTCCGACATAAAAAGGCTACAACCTTTATCTTTCAATACTTTTAGATTGAATCAGCAGAGCAATAATTAGGGTTTGCGCTCAAAAGTCTTTTTGTGAAGGTAGGGAGTAGGTCGGAGGGAGTATTTAAGAGTCAAGAGAAACATGGAGTTCTACAGAAGGTATTCATAAAAATTATCCCTTGAGCCAACTTCCCCAACTCTTACCCAAATACTAACTTTTTCGGCAAGAGCTGCTCAAAATCTCGTATTTTTCTGGACTTAAAAATTCTCAAACCTTTAACTTCAAATACTTTTATATTTAATCAGCAAACCCTAATTAATAATTAGGCAAGGGATGAATCTTTGTATAAAAGGTAAATCCAATCTTTTGCTTCTTCAAACTCTAAAAGTATAATTCCAATGGGCAAATATATACAGCGTTTTCCATTGTTATGAGGTACAAAACTTTAGGTTTGAGGGAACAGGGAACAGGGAATAGGGAATAGAAAATAAGAAAAACAACTGTACCTCATAACTTCCGAAACTTTTATAAAACTCCCCACACTTCCCACACTTCCCACACCCACCAAGTCATCTCGCACCCTATGCAACGCTAATAATTATCTCTTATTCTAAAAAACAGGATTGGTTAAAAGAATTTTTTTCTTTTTTCTCATAAAATAGAGGAATTTTTACCATGATTTTTTGGTAAGTATTTCAGTCATTACTTAAGTAGGGTTTGCTGATTAATTATCGCGTCTCTTTAAAGATAAGGGCTTTAACTTTTTTATGTCGAAAAAAGTACCAGCTTTTTAAACCTAAAAACTGAAAAAGTTAGCATTTTAGGGAGATAAGGGGGTGAAAAATCAAGGGATAATTCTTATTCCTACCTACTCTAAATTACCTATTCGTCCTGACTCCTAACTCCTAACTCCTAACCCTACCAAAAGACTTTCCATAGGGAAACCCTAAGTAGTTCATTAATTGATAATTGATAATGGATAATTGATAATTACAAGATGGTTTTAACCGTTACGGAATTGAAGATCGGGAAATTCAAGAGCACTTTTTTTCCCCTATCCAAGGGGAGGCTTCAAGGCGC
>JBFRWR010000830.1:0-12483 GCA_051439685.1 Trichodesmium sp. | reverse complement strand
AAAAGATAAAATTTTATTTGGATTATCCGCAGTAAAAAATGTAGGTGATGGAGCAATAGAAGCAATTTTAGAAGCAAGAAAAGAAGGAGGAAAATTTCAATCTTTAGCCGATCTATGTGACCGAGTTAATCTTAATGCTCTTAATAGTCGTACTTTAGAATCTTTAATTAAATGTGGAGCCTTCGATAAAATTGAACCAAACCGTCACCAATTAATCAAAGATTTAGAAGGTGTAATGAAATGGGCGCAAGATAGAAATAAAGACCGGGATATAGGGCAATTAAATTTATTTGATGTAGCTGAAACAACAATGCCTGCTTTTGATTCTGCTCCTAAATCTTCACCTGTTTCAGATTTTCCAGCTAAGGAAAAATTGCAGTATGAAAAAGAAATTTTAGGATTTTATGTATCTGACCATCCTCTCAAATATGCACATGAACAAAATCAAATTAAGGATGTTATTACTATCGCTCAAATGTCAGAAAAAAAATCCAAGTCAGGTATAAAATTAGTGGTAATGTTGGCTGGAATTAAACATCATATTACAAAAAAAGGCGACCCTATGGCATTTTTGCAAGTAGAAGATATGACCGGACAAGTAGATGCTGTAGTTTTCCCTAAAATATATGAAGAAATTAAAAAATTACTGACAGAAAACGCTCTTTTAGTCTTGACTGGAAAAGTTGACAGAAAGGATGATGAAACTCAGTTATTAGTAGATAGTGCAGAAGCATTAGAAAAGGTAATGGCAGATGCAGTTGAACAACAGGAAAAACCAGTGACAGAATCAGATAATCATTCAAATCAATTAACAGATGAAGTAAGACAAATTAACCAAGAATTTACAGAAGCAGAAAAACCATTACAGCAATTAGATAGTCAAAAAAATCCTCTGAAAAAAGATAACGAATCAAGAGATGAAAATAGAAAAAATTATCAACCTATTGCAGAACTAGAAAAACCATTAGAGCAATTAGAGAGTCAAAAAAATCCTCCGAAAAAAGAGGCTGAATTATTAATAACTGGAAATGGTTCTGCTAAACCAAGACAAATAATTATCTTGCAACTGCCAATAAATATAATTCCAGAAGATGATTCTTTGTTTGAACAGATTAAAGCTATTTTGAAAGAACAATCTTCTGGCAATAAGGAAAAAGCAACGGTAGCAATAAGGGCATTAATATCTGATGATAAACAACAACAGTTAGTAGAATTCGGTCAGGGATTTTGGGTAGAAGATGGGGAGACAACTATTAATCGTCTTCAAGATGCAAAATTTGAGGCAAAGATTATTAATTACTAACATTATATCTGATTAAATATTGATTAATAAGGTACTAGGAAACAGAGGCGATTTTAGGATATTCTCTCTTAGAGAAGAACATTTTTATTATGTTTAATTTAATCAAATTTGATAAAACCTAAAACTTATATATAGCAATCCTCTAATCGGTTGTAATATTTTTATGGTTTTTAGCTTAAATTAAATATTATAAAACTTGTGACGAATTTGCTAATTTCAGCTAAGTTAACGTTAATTATTCTTATGTTTACCGAAAAATAAAGGTATAAAGTCTCTCCATTCATGGAGAAAAAAGAAAAAAATTCCTTTTAGGCAATCCTCTTCTTTATAAGAAGAAGTAATTATTAATTATTGAATTCTCCCCCACTCCCCTACTCAAGTAAATATAGAAAAGTTTTTGATAAATTGTATTATTCTCCTATTGCTTGCACAAACCACAATACCACCTAATTCAATTCTAATTTTGACTATTAATTTTAAAATTCCCGTTACTCTTTGGGAAAAAATGCTCATTAACATACATAACCTGTTGTGGAACTCCCACCTTAATACCCTGCTCATCAAATGCCTTCTTCAAACGACGGCGAAACTCACGACCAACCAACCACTGCTGCATAGGCTGAGTTTTAATAATCAATCTAATTTCAATTCCAGTATGAGCAATCTTATCAATACCCAAAACTTGAGGGGCTTCTAAAATCTGCTCTTGCCATTGAGGGTCACAATACAACTGTTGAGCGATCGCCTCCATCACCCCCATGACCCGATCCACATCAGTATCATAAGCCACCTCAATGGCATAATTTACTTGTGACCACTCACTAGATAGATTTCGCACCACCCCAATAGAGCCATTAGGAATAGTAATTAACTCCCCATCAAGATTCCGTAATTGGGTAACTCGCAAGGTAATAGTCTCAACCTGGCCAATTTGTTCATCTATAATAATCACATCTCCCAGAGCATATTGGTCTTCGGATAGAATCATCAAGCCACCAATTAAATCTTTAAGTAAGTTTTGAGAAGCCAGGGAAAGGGCAAAACTAATAAAACCAAGAAAGACCGCCACTACTTGGGTAAAAGTACCTAACTGATGCAGATGATGGAGGAGCGTCACTCCTAGTAATAAGTAAACTATAGCTCTCAGCCAAGCTTTAGAAATTCTAGCCAAGGTAGAAACACGCAAAGTTTGTCGTTTTTGGATTGATTTTTGCTCGTTCCAGTGGCGAGCCACAAAGTCACTCAAAGCATCCCCCCCTTTGATGGTTAAACGAGCCACCAATAAGAGCAGTAAAATCAAAAGTGGGGTTCCGAGAATAGCTTCTCGTCCAAAACTTAAAATCCAATCTAATGGAGCCCAGCCAACTATTGTTTGCCCAGCTCTACTACCACGAATTGTCACGCCAATCATCCAATTACTCCAGGGGCGAGTCCAGTAAAACAAGCCACTTATGTAGCCAATTCCCAGTAACCAAACCAGCCATTGAGTCCAAAATAATCCAGAACTGTATAGAGCATTGAGACTATAGCGTTGTTTTAGAGATAGGTTGTGAATTTTTGGAGCGATCGCTCGAAATCTTTCAGTAATATTTGATGAAATGGAGGTCTGATTATCTTCAATTTGCACAGTCTCTGAATCAGATAGACTATCTCTAAGTTTTCTTTGTCCAATAGTAAGTTGTTTTTGTATCCACCCCAGGATTAGGCTAGTACCAGTCAGAGCAATAAGGATGAGTATAGCTAGTTGACCTTGAGCCAATAGATGAGGAGTTTGGCGTTCTTTCCATGCTTGAATTAGGGTAATTTTAACAGTTTCTTTTGCCCTTTCTGCAATTTTTAAAGGTTGAGAGTTACCAAATCTTGGTCTTTCAATATCTGCTTGAGTAACCGAGTAAATAATTTCTGGCACATCGTCTTGAGGAAATGTCACTGACACAAATGTAGTTCCATTCCTCTGAGAAGAAGTAGTGACTAGCTGTTTTCTCAGTTCTTTTTCTTGGGCTTCTAGGGTCGATATTCCTCGCTTCGCTAAAATCTCTTTAGTATAGAGAGTCATATTCGTCAGAATTTTTTGTAACTTGCTATGAATCAATTGGGAGCGGACGACAGCACTGTATGTACTAGATTGATTTTTGTCTGTATTTGACTTTAATTGGATAAATGAGGGAATAGTGCCAACGATTTTTCCATCCAGAAATACTGGAGCTATTTCCAGGTTTCCCCTCTTAAAGACAGGGACATAAGAGTTAACCGAAATCCCTTCAGCGGAAGATATACCAAAACCGGGAATAGTTTGAGCAACCGTGGGAAATTCCCAGGTTAGAGTTAGTGTTAAAAATAGGAAACCAACAGAAAGTAAAAAGGTGAAAACTCGAATATATTTCCGAATCATAAGAATTATTAAATTTACCCATAACATAAATAGGGTGACAGTGATGCACCTTGGTAGATATTTATGTTATAGCGCTACGCGCCAGGGAGTAGGGAATAGGGAGTAGCAAACTTTTCAAGGGTTCTAGGATTTAGAAATGTTCTAACCTTAATGCCTAGTGCTATAATACAGAAATTATGGAACTTGGTAGGAATTGATGTCAGGATTTCAACTCAAATAAGGATGAAACATTTTTTGAGCCGGAAACCCTGTCCCGGAAATTAATAACTCGTCCCAGTCTTATTTAGAATGACTATATGTTCCCTATTCCCTATAGAAGCCATTTGGTATCTTTGCCAAAGTGAGGATTAGGAGACAAGAGATAGGAGTCAGGAGTCAAAATTTCCCGAAATATAATAGGGAAAAAAGTATAAAAATAGCCCCTTGTTTTATCATCTCCCCATCTCCCCATCTTTCCATCTTTCCATCTCTCCATCTCTCCATCTCTCCATCTCTCCATCTCTCCCCTACTCCCCCACTCCTCCGCTCCCTTACTCTCAATCTATAATTTTAAATATATCCACTCAGGGGTTCTATACCTCTAATTCAATAGACGAATTTGGGCCAAAACAAAAACAGCAGGGATAACACGACCATAATTTGTGGCGATCGCCCTCCAACCCAAATCAGCCAAAAACCAAGTCCACAACATAGGGCCTAAAAATCCTAAAGCAGTCCGCACTGCTCCATAACGTGCTGCACTCATAGCCATGCCTCGGTTAGCCATTTGCATTGCGATATGACTTTGGAACTGAGTTGCTGCCGTTGCTCCTCCTCTAACTAACGCTGCTTTTGCCATTTGATATTTAGCAAAATGTAGAGCAAATTGTCGAGCTAACTGTTTTAATAAAATAGGTTTTAATACCGAACTAACTGCTAAAGCACTACCACCTTTAAATAATAAACTTAAGGGATTTTTTTGGATTGATATTGGTAGAGGCTGAGGAAAGTTATACTCAGCTATAGAGTTTCTTATATTTGTGCTTAATACTTCTTGTTCTGATTTAGGCAAACGTTTCCATGCTCTACTTAAAACATGGAGAAATACTTCTGCTTCTAAATCTGTGGTTGAAAGTTTTTGAGAATAGGAAATTTTCAGATAACTACAAACTTTAATTAAAGCTTGCCGATAAGTTACCTTTTGAGTACGTCCTCGCAATACAGTCATTCCATCTGCTGCCAAATAACGAAATCTCTGATCAAGAGAATTTAGCCAAGCATCGCGATCCCGACTTTGTATATCTATTGGTAGAGGAGTTTGGAAATAATCTAAAGGATTGATCCCCCTTCCAAACAAAAGCTCTGTTAACTGTTGTAACTCCTCTTCTGTTGCTAATTCCAGTGCTGCTCTTAGTTCATCCAACTTACATTTCCTCCACGCCCACAAAGCATGACTTTGTTATTTTAGTTTAGTTTAGAAGGCTTATTATTCAGAATTTATAATTACCTCTTCTGATAAAAAAGAGGAGGTTCATTAATTGATAATTGATAATGGATAATTGATAATTACCTCTGGTTAAAACCGTTCTTGATTGAAGTTCAGGAAATATCCTAGCACTTTTTTTCCGCTATCCAAGGGTCGGCTTTAAACCTGAATTATTTAATTATTAATTATTAATAATTAGGTAAAAACATTTTTTCCTTTCTTATCCTGCAATAGAAGAATTTATACCCTAATTTTTCGGTAAATTAATATTATACCTCTCTGGAAAAGAGGGAGAAATTGATGAGCGGAATGCTACGCAAACATGAATTGCACCATCTAGTAAATAAAAACTATAGCACTATAGTAGAGTGACACACCTTAAATGGTGCAATAGTAGGGGCGGTTTTTAGCTAGAATTTTCATGCTTACTCTAAGATTTACATAAACCCCCCCCTAATCCACACCCATTAGTTTTGTCAGTTCAAAAGGTATATATAGTTTTTTGTCATCAAAATGCGTAATTCTTGTATCTATAATTTCTCTATTCCCTACTTCCTCTAAAATTCAGTGTAATGAGATACTTTGTTCATTTACAAGTTTTTTGTGCCTAGTTATTATAACATAGCTATCTATTCTAAGTTAAGAAAATATCATGGGATCGCAACAATTTGATATTGCCGTAATTGGTGCAGGTATTGCAGGTTTAGTCTGTGCCAAACAACTGCAAGAGTCTGGTTATTCCGTAGTAGTGTTAGAAAAATCTAGAGGAGTAGGAGGGCGAATAGCAACTCGCCGAGTATCAGGAACTCGTGCAGATCATGGAGTGCCCTATCTCGAACCCACAGGTAAGTTTTTACAACAATTAATTAACAATTTACAAAACCCTAAAAATGGCCCTGGTGCTGTATCTATTCTCCAACTCTGGACCGATAAGATTTATGAACTAAATCAACCAAGGGGGCAAATATACCCTCTGACCAAACCTTGCTATATTGCGCCCCAGGGAATGAACTCTGTCGGCAAATTTATGGCTCAAGGTTTAGAGATTTGGTTGAGTCGCAGAGTAAAAATTATACAGCCAAAAGCAGACAAAAATTGGCATCTTACCCTAGAAATTACTAATGATACTGCAACAGAAAAACCAACAACTCTAATAGCAAAAGCCGTCGTTTTAGCTATTCCTACACCGCAAGCGTTAATGATTTTAGAACAACCCGTAGCCGAAATACCATCAGAATTTCTCAAACGTCTTAGTTTTGTCAAATACGATCCCTGTATTAGTGTCATGGCTGGATATTCTCCAGAACTACAAAAAAGTCTACCAGAATGGCGGGCGATCGCTTTGCCAAATGATGACTATGTTGCTTGGGTAGGTGTCGATAGTAGTAAACGCCCCCATTCGACTCAACCTGTATTTGTTGTTCACAGTAGTGCTAAGTTTGCCACTACCCATTTAGACAGTATAGACTTACAACCATTAGGGCAAAAATTATTAGAGCATACAGCAAAAGAATTATTGCCATGGTTAGATCAACCTGAATGGTTGCAAGTTCACCGATGGCGTTATGCTTTTTGTCGTCAACCTTTAGCTGTTTCTTGTCTGACTACAGAATTACCATTACCATTAGTAGGTGCTGGTGACTTCTGTGGTGGAGATAATATTGAGGGTGCTTTTGCCTCTGGTTTAGCAGCAGCAAATTGGCTTAAAACAATTTAATTCAATTAATAATTAATAATTAATAATTAGGGCTTGCTGATTAAATATTACAGCATTGAAAAACAAATGTTTTAGCCCTTTTAGAAGCTATAGCAATCAGGAATCAGATGTGAGAATTGAGATATTCCTTAAAAGTATGGAATATAGTATTTCTCATACTTAGAAAAGACATTTTTTTCTTCTTTTCTCTTCCCAATTAAACGTTCCCTGTTCCCTAAAACTTTCCAATATCTGACAATTCAAATCATATTGCTATATGAGTTATTAACTAATTATCTGGGAAGAAGGAATTAGTAATCAAGGAGAATTAAAACTTATATTTGCGCACCATTCCGCAGGAAATGAAATATTTTGGTATAAAATAAACCTATTTTGGGGGCATACTTAATACACGCCAAACAATAAATCCTGCAAATAAAACATAACCCATTACTCCTACCCAATCTTGCCAACTTCCTGATAATTGACTTTCCATAATTTAATTTCCTCTTGATTTTTTCTTAAATTATCATATTTTTGTGACTTTTATAGTCTAGCTATTTTTAGCAAATATCGAGCGAATTATTAGAAAACCTAAAAATACCATACTATGTTAACTCCAGGACAAACTTTAAAAGAGCGTTACCAACTCCAAAAACAACTAGGACGTACTGTAGCAAGTCGCCAAACTTGGCTAGCATTCGATACCAAATCACAGGAACAAGTAACAATTAAACTATTAGCTTATAGCCCAGAAATATTAGGACAAGAATTAAATCTATTTGAGGCAGAATCTCAGATTTTACAAGCTCTAAATCATCCGCATATTCCTAAATATCGCGATTATTTTTCCTTAGCTGAAATAGCAAATTATAGTTTACCTTTGTTTGCCTTAGTCCAAGATTATATACCAGGTTTTTCCTTGCAAGAATTATTAGATAGAGAAAAAAGATTTACCGAAGAAGATGTCTATCAAATCGCTAAACAAGTATTAGAATTTTTAATTTATTTGCACGAACTAGAGCCACAGGTTTTGCATCGAGATATTAAACCTAGTAATTTAATTATGGGAGCAGATCAAGAAATTTATTTAGTAGACTTTGGTGCATTTCAATCTCAAGGTAATGGTCAAGGAATAACTTTTACTGTAATTGGAACTAGCGGTTATGCACCCCTCGAACAATTTTGGGGTAGAGCAGTTCCTGCCTCAGATTTATATGCTTTAGGAGCAACTTTAATTCATTTACTAACTGGAATTTCTCCTGCAGATTTACCACAAAAAAATTATCGTATTCAATTTACTGACAAAGTTGATATTAGTTCAAACCTGGCAAAATGGATTAATCAAATCACAGATATTGATTTAGAAAAACGCTTTAAAAGTGCCAGACAAGCATTACTCAATCTCGAATATAAACCCGAAAATCAATCAACAACTAAACTCAAGAAAGATAATTTAAACTTCAGTGCTATTCTGAAAATTAATAAATCTCCAGATATGATAGAAATCTATACTCACGCCCCTACTTTCAGAGAAATAAAAGCTTCTGGATTTTTCGGTGGAGCTTTCTGTATATTTTTGGGTTTACTATTAACTAATCCAGTTTATGGAATATTATTTTTGATTCTCGTTTCTGCTGGAATATTTATCTTGTTTGGGGAAAAAAGACATATTTATTTAGACCGGAATAGTTTTTTAATTGAACGACATTTACTTGATTTTGTTTATAGTAAATATCAAGGTAATACTCAAGATATTATTCGGGTTTTATCATCAAAATTTGAATCAGGTTATCAAGTTATAATTCAATCTCAAAATAAGAAATATCAATTAGATACAGCAATGAATCAAAAAGATAGTAAACAGTTGACTGAGGAGATTAACAAATGGTTGGATCAAAATCAAGAATAAAATTACCGAAAAATTAAGGTCATTTCAGTTAGCTTCCTACGGAGGAACTACCCTATCAGTGAATAGTATAATAGACATCTCCAATAATAAAAAAAAGGCGTTGGTGATTTGAGGTATGATTTCTTGTTGGGATAAGAGCGTGAACAAAAAACTTTCTCCCTCTACTATTCTTTCTTCTTCTTTCTTTCCTCCTGACTCCTGACTCCTAAATAATTAAGATTAGTATCATACACGCGCTTCACCAACGCCAAAAAAAAATCAATTATCCCACATAAATCATCAATTATTTCCCCTCCACCGGAGGGGTTAGGGGTGGGTTCCCTACTCCCTACTCCCTCTTTTCTGGAGATGTCTAAGGGTTATAGCGATCAAGAATAGTTCAATAATGGATAATTGATAATTACCTCTCCTTAAAAGGGAGAGGATTGACAAATAAGGAAAAAATTTATTTTTTTCCCCTTGAAAGGGGAGGCTTTTTACCTAAATTATTTAATTATTTAATTATTAATTATTGGGTAAATAATGCTAATAGCTAAATTATTACATTATACCACATTATTTATTGAATTTTATGAGTGATTTTTGATAGAAAATTAAAGAAAATTATGGTAACATGAAAATGGGTTTATGTCAAATATTAATAATTGAGCATAATATCCTGTCCGTTTGTATCGTTTGTGTAAAGCCAATGGTGGATATCTACAGGAAATTTAAGTTTTTTTCTTGCTCTTAAGCCTTCCTATCTATTCCTTGTTCCCTACCTTTGCTATACAATACCTATGCTACCGGAGATGATATAAATTCTAAAATTTCAATAATAAATTAATTCCTAAAAGTTTAGCAAAGTGATTGATAACCTTACAACTCTTACCCCCCTGGAAGTGAAATCGGCTATTGTTCGAGAACCATTAACAATGTTCCCCGATCAACTCGTTTTCGATGCCTTAATCCAAATGAGTAACCTGCGTTCTGTATGCAATAGTACCAGAATAGCCAATGGTAAAATAGATGATATTCACCGAGAAGCACGAGCAAGCTGTGTAGTGGTAGTAGAAGATTCTCAGGTAATTGGGATTGTAACAGAGCGGGACTTAGTGCGTTTAAGCGCCCAGCAGCGAGAACTGGAGGGTTTGACAATCAGGGAGGTGATGAGCCATCCAGTAGTAACTCTGCCAGAATCTGCCTTAACTGATCTATTTTTAGCTATTAACCTGCTGAAGCAATACAATATTCGTCATGTACCCATTCTAAATGGACAAAATCATCTAGTTGGGATAATTACTCACGAAAGTCTGCGACAAATCTCCCGACCTATCGACTTGTTGCGGTTACGCCTAGTACAGGAAGTAATGACTCACAAAGTAGTTTGTGCTGAACCAGATAGTTCGATGCTTCTTATAGCCCAACTAATGCTAGAGAGCAAAGTTAGTTCCGTTGTGATTGTAGAAGCAAGTTGTAGTCTGAGTCAACCATGTAAAATACCCTTGGGGATTATCAGTGAGCGGGATTTAGTGCAATTTCAGGCATTGGGGTTAAAGCTAGAAAACTATAGGGCGAAGACAGCGATGAGTACCCCACTATTTACAATCGACCTAGAAGATTCCCTCTGGAAAGTGCAGGAAATAATGGAGCAACATTTCATTCGTCGGTTAGTAGTGACAGGAAAACAAGGAGAATTATTAGGAATCATTACTCAGACCAGTTTGCTGCAAGCCCTCAACCCAATAGAACTATACAATCTAGCTGAAGTTTTGAAAAAAAAGGTGCTGCGCCTAGAAGCTGAGAAAATTGCTGTACTGCTAAATCGCAATGTTGAACTAGAGCGACAGGTGGAAATCAGGACAGCAGCCCTAAAAGCCAAAGCAAAACGGGAAAAATTACTAGCAGATTTAGGTATGCAAATTCGCTCATCTCTCAACTTACAAATGATTTTGGAGACAACAGCAAAGGAAGTACGGCAAGTGCTAGGATGCGATTGCGTCAACATTTGGCAGTTTAACGCTCATCAGCAAAGCATCCTGGTGGCAGAAGCTACCGACTCTCCCGTATCTCTCATTGGTGAACAGATCGATGATATCTGCTTCCAGGAAAACATGGTTAAGATTTATCGTCAGGGGCGTGTACTGATCGTGTCGGATATCTACAAAACTGAAATATTAAACTGTCAGCGGAAAATGCTGAACCGACTCCAGACAAGAGCCAATATTTTAGTCCCTCTCCTGTGTGACAATGATTTGTGGGGATTTATTCATGTGAGCGAGAGTAAGTATTCCCGCAACTGGAAACAAGATGAAGTAGAACTACTAAAAAGTTTATCGGTGCAACTAGGAATAGCCCTCAAGCAAGCCATCAACTACCAGGAATTAGAAGCCGAACTAAAAGAAAGAAAACAAGCGGAAGCCAAACTCCGAGAGAGCGAGCAACTATATGAATCTCTAACACAAGCAGTTCCAGTGGGGATTTTTCGGACTAATGCTGTTGGTTCTTGCATATATGTTAACCAGCAATGGTGTGAGATTGCTGGACTTACCCCTGAAGAAGCTAGTGGAGAAGGATGGCAGCAAAGTATACATCCTGAAGATCGTGATTTAGTAACTACTGAATGGGAAAATTCAGTCCTAGAAAACCGACCCTTCCATCTTGAATATCGCTTTCAACGCCCAGATGGTATGGTGATTTGGGTGTATGGACAGGGTATTGCTGAGAGGGATAGTAATGGGCAATTAATTAGCTATGTGGGTACTATTACCAACATTAGCGATCGCAAACAAGCCGAACAAAATCTGGAAATACTCAATCAACAATTGGAGCAACGAATTGCAGACAGAACGGCACATTTGCAGAGTGCCATGGAGCAGTTACAAGTAGAAATTATGCAGCGAACGACTTTAGAAGAAAATCTGCGAGTTGCTAACCAAGAACTAGAAAAACTGTCACAAACTGACGGCCTAACTCAGATAGCTAATCGACGACAATTTGATCGAGAACTGCATAAACAATCCCTGATCTGCCAGCGAAATCAACAATCTTTATCACTGATCCTATTTGATGTAGATTATTTTAAACTATATAACGATTTCTATGGACATCAAATGGGAGATAATTGTCTTTTTCAAATTGCTCAAGTAAGCCAGCAGACAATCTCCCGTCCTAGCGATCTAGTAGCCCGATATGGGGGGGAAGAATTTACAATTATCTTACCAAATACCGATTGCGCAGGAGCAGTCATAATTGCCCAACGGTTACAGTCGAAAATTGCAGCCTTGGCTATTCCCCATGAGCATTCAAAAATCAGTGATTTTGTCACAGTTAGTATGGGAATTGCCAGTCTGATTCCATCTGTAGAGCGATCGCCAACTGAGTATGAACAACTATTGCCAGAAACACTGATTTCTCATGCAGATCGAGTGCTATATCAAGCCAAGCAACAAGGAAGAAATCGGTATGTTGTCTTCCCCAATTTCCCAAAATGATATGGGTTCAATAATTAATAATTACCGAAAAATTCTGGGTATGCGCCTCCCCTTTTCCAGAGTTCAAAAAGAGAATATTCCTGATTTCAAGCCTCCTTATTGCAGACTTTTTCTCCTATTATATAGAATCCGGTTATATAGTATATGTTGATAATTCTATAATTTTCAGTATTCAATCTCCCCTACTCCCCTACTCCCCTACTCCCCTACTCCCCTACTCCCCTACTCCCGACTATACAATA
>JBFRWR010000829.1:0-4637 GCA_051439685.1 Trichodesmium sp. | reverse complement strand
GACTAAAAGGAAAATTTTTGATTTATCCCCTATCTCAGGGAAGGCTTTTAACCTGAATTTTTGAATGAATAATTATTTACTATCAACTCTTAATTATTAATTATTAACTATTAATTATTAATTATTCGGGCAAGTCCTGAATCCATTATCGTAATTGGCAGGAATTGCCAAAACAGGAATTGCCAAAAAGCGTCAGGTACAAAATTCTATATTTGAGGGAACAAGTAATAAAAACACAAAAAAACACTAGCTCACAAGCTTGAGAAACCTTATGGATAGCTAGATATTTTTGATAATTTCTATTATTCTCAGCTATAAATTTTGGCAAAAAATACTTCTCTGCTGTTAAATTGTCAAACTATAATTGTAGTGGAATCTAATAATTAAATTCCACTACAGTTAATAATTCTGAAATAGTTAGCTCTCTAAATCACAAAGGTAACTATAACCAATTTCAGAGAAAAAAAATTGTCTATACTTATTCAACAATCCACTTAGTTAGAGTTGGCTCCCATGTGGCTAATTCTTCCTCTTGAAACCAAAGACTAATTTCGTTCTGAGCAGTCTCAATAGCATCAGAACCATGTATTAGATTTCGGCCAACACTAATTCCATAATCACCACGAATTGTACCAGGTTCAGCGCTCAAAGGATTAGTAGCCCCAATAATTTTTCTCGCAGATGCAACTACCCCTTCACCTTCCCAGACCATTGCTACTACAGGGCCAGATGTAATAAATTGTATTAAGCCTGGAAAAAATGGTCTTTCTTTGTGAACATCATAGTGTTTTTCAGCTAGTTCCTTACTTACACTCATAATTTTTAGACCCACTAGGGTAAAACCTTTGGTTTCAAAACGACTGATAATTGGGCCAACAAGTCCTCTTTGGACACCATCAGGTTTAATAGCTATAAAGGTACGTTCCAAACTAATACTCCTCAAAAATTTGCTCAATAATAATACCTTACAATACAGAGCAGACCATAGTTTAGCCTATAGCACTATAGTTTTTTTATTGGTTATAGAACTTTTATGGTATCTTTTTCTTTGATTTTCTTGATCTGAGCCATATAGCTGCCGCATTTGCTTCACTTTTTTCTAGGTCATGCTACGCAAACATTTCCTGAACGCATTTCTCTGGCGTAATTATACTAATTTAGTTGAACAAAAAATCATGCGCATAGGCGAACAATCCCTACTATATTTAATAGTATCACAATTTTGGTGAGGATGTCAGCAATATTTCTTCAACGCGCGATTTTTGGCTCCGGGTGCTTCATGGAATGAAAAAAAATGTAGTTCTGCACTGAGGTAGAGATGGATGGAAATATTTGATAACTAAAAAGCAAGTATTTAGGGGTGCTTCGCCTGATGAAAATCTTTCTAGTATTGGCAAAAATTTCTGAATATTCTAATTGTCTTTTAAGCACAAACTTTAGTTGAATAAAAAATCATGCACATAGGCGAACGATCCCAACTATATTTAATAGTATCACAATTTTGGTGAGGATGTCAGCAATATTTCTTCAACGCGCGATTTTTTGGCTCCGGGTGCTTCATGGAATGAAGATAATGTAGTTTTGCACTGAGGTAGAGAGGTAGAGATGGATGGAAATATTTGATGATAGGGAAAAATCTGATTCTAATCTTAAAAGTAGGGGAGTATGGGAGGATTTTTCAATCTTTTTTCTGTATTGCCTCTATTCCACTCTCCACTCGTAAAGGGATACTAATTAGAGTTTGCTAAAAAAGTCTTTTTTCAGGAGTAGGGGATTCATTAATAGATAATGAATAATTGATAATTACCTCTTTAAAAGTTTCCGAAGCTATGAGATACATATATTGACTGTCTTAGGAGACGGGGGAGTAGGGGAGTAGGGGAGTAGGGGGAGTAACTTTTTTTGCCCAACTCTTGCCCAAAATACTAACTTTTTGAGCATGAGTAGCTCAAAAATAGGTACTTTTTCAATACCTAAAAAGCTTAAAACCTTTATCTGTAAATGCTTGGAAATTTAATCAGCGGATCGATAATTAAGTTCAAGTTATTTTGAGTTAAAATTATTTCAAGCTTAGTATATTAAAATTAAAACCTAAAATGGATTTACAGTCAACTATAAATCAAAACTCTTCTGAGATTTCACACAATATATCATTAACTAATACCTCTCAAGTAGATCAAATTCAAACCGAAATTAAGCCAATTAATTCTGAGCAAAAAAAATTATGGACGATTGAAGATAGCGAGAAATTATATAGAATACTTGGCTGGGGTAATCCGTATTTTGCTATTAATTCGGCTGGTCATATTACGGTTTCTCCTAAAGGTGATTTAGGCGGTTCTATAGATTTATATGAACTTGTTGAATCTATTAAGCAGAGAAATATAGGACTCCCATTAATTATTAGATTTTCCGATATTCTTGAAGATAGAATTGAGCGACTAAATGCTTGTTTTGCTAAAGCAATAGCTCGTTATAAATACAAGAATACATATCGAGGTGTATTTCCTGTAAAGTGCAATCAACATAGTCATTTAGTCAAAGAAGTTGTTAAATTTGGTAAGTCTCATAAATTTGGTTTAGAAGCAGGTTCAAAACCTGAATTATTAATTGCTATAGCTACCTTAAATACCACAGATGCTCTAATAATTTGTAATGGTTATAAAGACCGAGAATATATTGAGACAGCAATCCTAGCTCAAAGATTAGGAAAAACACCAATAATTGTAATTGAACAGGTTAAAGAAGTAGAATTAGTAATAGAAGCTAGTCGAAAACTAAAGATTAAACCTATAGTTGGAGTTCGGGTAAAACTTAGCACTAAAGGTATTGGTCGTTGGGCAGGAACTACGGGCGATCGGGCAAAGTTTGGTCTGAATATTCCCGAAATAATTCAAGTTGTTAATCAGTTAAAAAAAGCAGATATTTTAGATTCTTTACAGCTATTACATTTTCATGTAGGTTCACAAATTTCTTCAATTAGTGTGATTAAGGATGCTATTAGAGAAGGAAGTCAAATTTATGTGGAATTATCTCAACTAGGAGCTAATATGAAATACTTGGATGTCGGGGGAGGTTTAGCAATTGATTATGATGGTTCTAAAACCAATTTTTATGCTTCTAAAAATTATGATATGCAGAACTACGCTAATGATATTGTGGCAGAAATTAAGGAAGCTTGTGAAGAGAAAAATATTTTACCGCCAATATTAGTTAGTGAAAGTGGCAGAGCTGTTGTCTCTCATCAATCAGTTCTAATTTTTGATGTATTAGGAGTTAGTCAAGTTCCCAAAGAAGAACCTATAATTATTAATCAAGACGATCATTTGATTTTGCATAACCTCTACGAAACCTATCAATCTATTAACAAAAATAATTACCAGGAAGCATATCACGACGCGATTCAATTCAAAGAAGAATCTATTAGTCTATTTAATTTTGGATATCTTAGTATTAGCGATCGCGCCAAAGTAGAACAACTATATTGGGGATGTTTTCGGAAAATACAAGAAATACTAAAAGACTCTGAATATGTGCCAGATGATTTAGAAGAAATGGAAAAAATCATGGCTTCTATTTACTACATTAATCTGTCTGTTTTTCAATCTGCTCCTGATAGTTGGGCGATTAATCAGTTATTCCCAATTATGCCTATTCATCGGTTAGATGAAGAACCTAATGAAAGAGCTATATTGGCTGACTTAACTTGTGATAGTGATGGAAAAATTGACCAATTTATTGATTTACGAGATGTCAAATCATTATTAGAATTACATCCTCTAAAAGTTAGTAATCAATCTTCCAAATTTCCTTCGGTTTTTGAGCCTTATTATTTAGGAATGTTTCTTGGAGGAGCTTACCAAGAAATAATGGGTAATCTCCATAACTTATTTGGTGATGTGAATGTTTTACATATTAAATTAACTCCTTCTGGTTATAAAATTGAACAGGTTGTTAAAGGTGACACAATGACAGAAGTATTGAGTTATGTTCAGTATGATTCTGATGGTTTGATTGAAAGTATTCGTTGTCAAACAGAGCAAGCTTTACAGGAAGAAAAAATTACTATTAAAGAGTCACGAATGCTATTACAAAATTATGAGAATAGTCTTAGCAGTTACACTTATCTGAGCGATTAAAAAACTAGGGATAATAGATTAATATCCCTAGTTTTGTTGTAAGCATTCAGCTATTAGCAGTCAGCTTTCAGCAATAAAAAAGTCAGGTTAATAACTATAATTTATTAACCTTAATTTTTATAGTCATTCTTTCTTTTTCCTGGCGGAATGCTTTGCACCAGCAAAAACACACGCTACTGGACTGATACACCTCAAATGTTGCAACCTACATTCAGTACGACAAAATGTAGGATAAAAGACAGGAGACAGGAGACAGGAGACAATTATATTGGTCAATAGGAGTAACTAATTGAGTATTTATGCTTAATATTTTCCTGATAATCTGACTCCTGAGAAAAGTCATAGTGTAGGAGCCAGATAGTATAAATACTTACCCAATTATTAATTATTAATTATTAATAATTAAATAATTCGCGCCTTGAAGCCTCCCCTTGGATAGGGGAAAAAAAGTGCTCTTGAATTTCCCGATCTTCAATTCCGTAACGGTTAAAACCATCT
>JBFRWR010000828.1:0-3686 GCA_051439685.1 Trichodesmium sp. | reverse complement strand
CTCCCTACTCCCTAAAACCAAGGAATTTTGTACCTCACCAGCATGGGAATTGCTATATACATATTCATCATAGTATACCATTTTTCATAAAGGTGAAGTACATTTACGATCCCCCTAAATCTCCATTTTTAAGGCAGAGCTGTTTCATTCTGGATAGACACGGAGACACGGAGACGCGAAGACACGGGGATGGAGGCTTTTTATTTATGATTAGCGGACATACATAATAGAAAAATCAATGAAAAAAGTTGATAAAAAAAGGCATATTTTTGTTAGTAAAAAATCTTCGTGTTCCCTCCTTTTCCTAAAATAAAATAAACAAAAAACTCTAGGTATAGTAATATAGTTATATCAAATTCAAAGATAATTTATTAAAAAGATGACAAACTTAGAAACTGCTAATAATCAGAAAAGTCTATTATTTCGCCAACTACAAACTCATTTGCGCGATCGCTGGCAAAATATAGATTGGTCCGATCAAGGTGACTCGGATATTTTAGTTATCCCTTCCGTTACCCTAGATCAACGGGAGTTGCGAAAAGTACCGGGTGCTCACAACTACGAAGAACGACATCTATTTTCCTTGATCCGCTTGCGTAACCCCCGCACCCGATTAATTTATGTGACTTCCGAACCCCTGCACCCTAGCATCATCGACTACTATTTACAACTATTACCAGGAATCCCCTTTTCCCACGCTCGCGATCGCCTGCTCCTATTTGCTACTTATGATGCTTCTGCGAGACCTCTAACTGAGAAAATTTTAGAACGTCCTCGTCTCATTGAGCGCATTCGACAAGCGTTGCGTCGGGAAAAATCTTACATGGTTTGCTATAACTGTACTCCACTCGAACGAGAATTGTGTTTGCAGTTAGGTATTCCCCTGTTAGGAACAGACCCAGATTTGAGTTATTGGGGTACTAAAAGTGGCAGTAGGGAGATATTTACTGAATGTAATATTCCTCATCCTGATGGTAGTGAGTTAGTTTGGAATGTTGATGATTTGGCATTAGTAACAGCGCAGTTGTGGGAACGACAACCTTACCTCCAACGAATAGTTATTAAGTTAAATGAGGGCTTTTCTGGGGAAGGTAATGCGGTGTTAGATTTGCAACCACTACAAAAAGTAGACAAAAGTGAAAGGGTGAAAGCTATACTTAATAATTTTCAGACGCTGCAGTTTCAGTCTGTTGATGAAACTTGGGAAAATTTTAGGAAGCGCATTTTTGAGTTAGGTGCAATTGCCGAAGCTTTCATAGAGGGAGATGTCAAGCGATCGCCTAGTGTGCAATGTAGAATTACCCCCAAAGGTGAAATTGAAGTTACCTCAACCCACGACCAAATTTTGGGGGGACCTGATGGGCAAATTTTTCTCGGTTGTCGTTTTCCTGCTGATGAAACTTACCGATTAGATTTACAAGATTTAGGTATAAAAATAGGAAAACGTTTAGCTGAAAAAGGTGCTTTAGACAAAT
This sequence comes from Trichodesmium sp., assembly GCA_051439685.1. Lineage (GTDB taxonomy): Bacteria > Cyanobacteriota > Cyanobacteriia > Cyanobacteriales > Microcoleaceae > Trichodesmium. Next base: position 2,211 of record JBFRWR010000828.1, on the reverse strand, counting down.
TTGGCATAGATTTTATTGCTGTAAATAAGGGTACAAATGAATTGCCAAAATGGGATTTATTTGCGATTGAAATTAACTTGCGTCGAGGTGGTACAACTCATCCATTTATGACATTAAAATTACTAACAAATGGAAGTTACAATCATGGGACTGGTTCATTTTATAGTCAGCAGGGGCGGGCAAAATTTTATAAAGCCACCGATAATTTACAAAAAGATTCTTATCGGGGTTTATTGCCTAATGATTTAATGGATATTATTGCTTTAAATCGTTTACATTTTGATAGTGGTACTGAGACAGGAACCTTATTTCACATGATGGGTTGTTTATCGCAATTTGGCAAATTAGGTTTAACAAGTATTGGCAATTCTCCTGAACAAGCAGAGGAAATTTATCAGAAAGTTGTTGATACTTTGGATAATGAAACAGAGGGAAATAATCATAGCTGGGGATTACCCCCAACTAATTCTATTTCTTGGAATAATGAGATTTAATTTATGTAGTTGAAACCTTGGTATTATTTTTAGGTTTAATATCCCTTCTTCCCCAAGGTTTCAAAAAAGAAATAATAAAGATGAAAATCAGACTGAAAATTTGAATTGATGCACCAATAACTATGGCTTTAGCATTGAACATAAACAGAGGATTAGTCAAAGCTTGTAACCTTTCCGTATCAGAAATAGCTGTCATTGCATTAGTCCAAGGTCCTAACCAAACTGTTCCAGAAATAATCAATATACTGGTAAGAATCCACTTAGTAATTACCCAATAAAATTTAAAAAATCCCCAAATTGTTAACCAGCAAAGTAAGGCTCCAGTTAGTAATGTTATATTAGCAGCAGGAACAACTACCCAATCATCTAATAATTTTACAATTGAATTAATTGCGTAAAGTTCATCACCGTTATTTCTGTTAAAATTATTGATGACCATAATTAGCATAGAAAGAACAGTGCCAAACCAAACTGCTCCAGAAATAACATGAGCAGATATGAGCCAACTTTTTTGGTTTCCTATTAATCTAATTCCTGGTTTCTGATTTTTTTTCTCTTTAGGTAAAACAGACTGATTAGTCATAGTTTATCTTTTGATTAGTTTTATTAATTTATGATAGCGATCGCTCCTCAGTTTAACCCATAAATAGCAATATTTCACTAGCAGAGGTAATTAATTATTGTTGATATTTGCCTGTAAGATGAGAAATTTCTATCAGAGCTTGTTGGTTTTATTCGGTTAAGTTAATTTTAGTTTCCATCATAGTTGATTTTTGATTATGATAATTTTATTTGATTTTGTCTCCTGGAAAAATCCTACAAAGAAGTATGGATTTTATTTAAACGGATTAATAATATTGAGCTTTTTTAAAACTATTAAACCATCTTGTATGTCTTCAGAATAAAGAACATTTGCACCTGCGGCTAAAGCACTTGCAACAATTAAGCTATCCCAAAATGATAAACTATATTGACTCCGTAAGTCGGAAGCAGATTCCAGAATAGTTAACTCAAATGGTAAGACTTGACAGCGGTTATAAAGAGATTGAATAACTGCCTTAATTTGGCTTTCATCAAATTTAGCTTTTTTAATTAAATTGACTGAAAGTTCATTGATTACTTGGGTACTAATAATGAGATTTGATTTTTCTGTGATATAAATGGCAATATTTCGCTTTCTTTCTCTTTCTATGGCTTCTATCCGTTGGTCATCAAAGAAGCGATAAAGCCAAACATTTGTATCAATAAAGTTTAGTTCCATTTGAGTTAATGATTAACTTTCATAAATTTGTTCGCGGTTTAAAAAGCTATCGACTTTGATTGGTTTTTCTGTCAGATAGTCTATTGCGTCTTTGCCTATTTTTGTTTGAGATTTTTGTAAATCTTCCAGTTGATTTTTGGCTTGAAATGCCTCAATAATTGCTTGTATTTGTTCTAGTTGTTCGGGTTTTAAACCACTGACATTAATAATTTTGTTCATGTTTGTATTTTTTCAATAACTGCTTGAATATCTAACCGGATACGACGATATTTTTTGGAGAGTTTCTGCAAATTTATTTTATATTCAGGTGTTAAGTCAATCTCAACTACAGGAGTATTATTCGACATCTATTCTCTCCCACATTTCAGAAAGAGGAATGCGTTGTCCAGATTTTGCTTATTGCAATGCTCTCCTGAGACTAGCTTTTATTTCTTCAACGGGAGTATCGTCTGGATC
>JBFRWR010000827.1:0-11857 GCA_051439685.1 Trichodesmium sp. | reverse complement strand
AAAGCTTTTCATCGGCTATTAAACTTCCTATTTTATTTTTGTTTACTGCTGTAATCTGTATTCCGTCACTTTACACCTTCAATGTTTTACTGGGACAAAAGTTCAAATTTTTGCAAACAGTAGCTCTAATGATGACAACCATAGTCACTACCACGATTCTTTTAGCCAGTTTAGCTCCTGTCTCGTTTTTCTTTGGTCTAACTACGCATAATTATTTCTTTTTACTGCTAATGCACGTCGCTATTTTTGGTCTTTGTGGACTCTATGGCGTTCAATATCTTTACAGAGGATGTTCTTACATAGCCCTTCGCATGGAGCAACCACTGAATCATTTACTTTTACGAATTTGGATTGTCATGTATTCCCTTGTGGGAATGCAGTTGGGGTGGCGTTTGCGTCCCTTTATCGCTACCCCTGGGACTGATTTTGCCTTGTTTCGGGAACAGCAGGATGGCAACTTCTATACAGCAGTTCTCAATTCTATCTTTCAGCTTTTCCAGAATTAGGGGTAATGACCTAGGATTTTTAGTAACTACCCTAATGCGCCTTTGTATAGTAATGGGGAAATTTTGGTCGGTAAGGAAAACTTAAACTCTGAAACTCCTATAGATAAAGGGTTTTGCTTTTAAAACTAAAAATAATGAGAATGTGGTTTTAAGTGGGATGATGATTGAGACTGATGACAGTCTTAACATATAAGCTATAAAAAGAATAAGTCAATAATGCTGAAAAACAGAGTTAAAACTGGATGAAAGCAAAGGAAATACTCCAACAATATGCTGAAGGAAGAAAAGATTTCCGCAATCTTAATTTAAGAGGGCAATCTTTTCGAGGACAAAATCTTTCCGGGGCAGATTTTAGTGGATGTGATCTCAGAGGGACTAATTTTAAAGGGGGTATTCTCAAAAGAACTCGTTTTTGTCAAGCCAAAGCAGGGCTACAAAAGAGGTGGGTTATCATTCTTGTCTTAATTTCTTGGTTAATATCAGCATTTTCTGGATTCTCATCAATTTTTTTGGGTACATTTACAAATTGACTTATCAGGAGGCTATATAGAGATACATAGAGTCAAACAGGGATATGACAGTATTCATCCCTTACCTTCTCCAGAATTGCGAGCATTACGTCAAATACAGAGAGATTATCCTGATACCAGCTATGTTTTTGTCTCCGAACATAAAGCACCCCTATCAACTAGAACGATTCATCATATCATAGCTAGAGCGGGGAAAATAGCCAATATTCCCTATCGAGTCCATCCTCATCAACTGCGTCATGCTTGTGGCTACTATTTAGCGTCTCAAGGACACGATACTAGGGCAATTCAGGACTACTTAGGGCATAAAAATATCCACCATACCGTTCGCTATACTCAAATGTCACCCCAGAGATTTGAGAACTTTTGGCGAGATTAAGCAACGGATAATTGCCCTAAACCAGCAATTCTTTCGTTAAGATCCAGCTTAAAAGTGCCATAAGGGTTGACATGACTGAAAATCAAAGGAGTAATCGCCCTTTTATCCGTTTCCGTCAGCAATTGTAGCCAATGCTGTTGTTCTAACACACTTTGAATCATCAAAGTATTGACATAGACCAAACAAATTTGTAACAGATGCAAAGATAAAACAGATAACTCCTGACTTTCCAAGCGATTTGAGGCAAATTCCCCACCCTTACCATAGAAAATGAAATCATTGACCCCATTCCAACGTTCAACTACATTTAACCCTTCATTGATTTCCCGTCGGACTTCCTCTGAACGAAGATATTGACACAAGAAAATAGTTTTAATAGCTCGCCCTAATTCAAGTAAAGCCAAATAAGTCGGATGTTTAAAAGGATTCTTACTAAAACGCCTGAGAATTGACTCAGTTTCCGCCGTTCCCAACCTTAAAGCCGTAGCATATTTCACCATCTGGTCATAAGCTCCAAAATGCTTACTGTCACTGGCACAGGTCGTAGTTCCATCTCCCCAGATATAATAGCCACTTAACTGAAATACGCTGTGAGGGAGTTTGTGGCTATGAATTGCGTAATCAGGAGTTTAAAAACTTTTCTAAAGGTGGTATCAAGGGGCTATGGGCTTCTAATGGTTCTACTGAGGACACGACGCTGGTTGTCTGTGAAAGTCCCCTGGACTGCCTGAGTTATCATCAATTATTCCCTGATGAGACTACCCGTTACTTTGCTACTGGTGGCACTTTATCAGATAAGCAGAAAACTCTACTTAAAGGGGTTTTTGAAAAGTTTCATAATAATTGGACTTTGGACAAAAAATAGTTGTTAGCGTATTCTTTCCGCTAAACTTTTTTAAATACTTGAAAACAGGAATTTAGGGTGTATAAAAAGACTATCTTATAATCTTTTTATTGGTCTTTAAACTCAGTTAGACTACTTATTCAGTTTCGGTTCCAATATAGATATGTAAATAGCTTTCATTTAGAGATTGAATAATCCTTTCTAATTCATCAATGAGATTTCTTCTAGTCAGTTTTTTGACAGCATCAATATGAACTTCACTTCCGGCTCGTCCTAAATATTTATATTTGGTTTTTTTCTCATTATTAGTAGCCATAGGAAAAATTGATTCGGCTGCTTGTAGTTTATAATACCAGTAGATTGTTCCCTTTCGATTAACCTGATAACGAAGGATATGACAATTAGCTGGTGCGACTTCTCCTTCCTGTTCAATTTTCTTGATCTTCTGTTTAAGAGAGCGAATTAGACTCTTAATTTGTTTGGCTCTCAGAGGAGCATCTTGACTGGTTTTAAGTTCGGAATGTGATGACATGAATCTTAATTGTAACAAGTTAGTTCCTTATATGTTAGCGTATATATTTCGCTAATATATAAGAGTAAAATGAAAACGAATCAAACCTGTCCGTCTGTCGAAGAATTCTTATTGTGGAGGTCAAACCTTTATCAAAGTCTTAAGAACAGAAAAGAAACTGTTATAGAATTAATCGATGCCCTCTCTAGTAACCAACAAGCTCATTCAGTCGTTGAATTATCTCTCAATCCTTTATTTAGAAGAGATTATAACAGTTTATATAGAGGTATTCAAGAGTTTTTACCGACTAAAGCTGACCCTAATTATGCCAAGAGAATTGAGACTTTATTTTCAGCAGTATCGAGAACAATTCCTCCCACTTCTAAACATTTTAACTTATTTGGCATTGACACAACTCCCTGTCCACGACCCTTTGCTCATACTTTAGCTGACAAAACCTTTATTCATTATCCGAATCCAATTAAGGGCAATAAACCCATTAATATTGGACATTCTTATTCGGTTGTATGCGCTTTACCTGACCGAATAGAGACTGAAAATGTTCCTTGGGCTGTCCCCTTATCAGGAGAGCGAGTACCCTCTAAAAGCAAAGGAGTAAATCAAGGAAATAAACAACTTAAAAAAATCTGGAAAAGTTCTTTATTTTCTGATAAATTAGCAGTCTTAGTAGCTGATAGTGACTATAGCCAAAGATATTTTATTGGTGAACAAGTGAAGCATAAAGGCGTAGTTACTATTACAAGAGTTAGAAGTAATCGAGTTTTTTATCATCAATTTATTCGGAACCCAAATCAAGCCCAGAGTTCGGGACATCCCCGTTGGTATGGGGATAAATTTGACCTTAAAGATGACCAAACTTGGCATGAACCCGATGAAGTTCATCATGTTCCCTTTACGACGAAAAAAGGTCGTCAATTAACAGTGACTATTTCTGGATGGAAGCAGATGTTAATGAGAGGAACTAAAAACTATAAAATGAACAATCACCCTTTTACTTTACTCCAAATTGTTGTCAGAGATCAAGAGGGTAATCCTATTTGGAAACCTATGTGGCAAGCATGTTATTGGCTCTCGCCGTAATGAATTAAGTTTAATTGATTCTTATCAGTCTTATCGGCAACGTTATGACATGGAACATCTTTTCCGATTTGGTAAACAAAAATTGTTGATGACGGCTTATTTAACTCCCGATGTAAATCACGAAGAAAATTGGTTTAAACTAACACTTCTTTCCTACGTAAATTTGTGGGCTGCCAGAAAATTAGCTGCCGTTTTACCCCGTGATTGGGAACAGTATTTGAAGACAGATAAATCCGTCAAAACCACTCCTAGTCTAGTTCAAAGAGACTTTTCAAGAATAATTACGACCTTGGGGACTTCCGCCAAATTTCCCAAACGTCGAGGTTATTCTCCCGGACGTATTAAAGGTTACAAAAAAGCTCCAAGAACTCGTCATGATGTTATCAAGAAAGGGACAAAACAATCAACTGAAAAACTAAAAGCTTCTTAGTTTTCCTCAGAATCTATAAATTAGCCCTATTTGTCAGCCAATTTTATTGACTGATACAGAGCCGATATTTTGTGATTTTAATTTAGCGTAAAATTTACGCTAATCATTTCCTTTTTGTCCAAAGTCCAATAACAAGAGAAGACGGTCAAAAACTTTTAATAATGGATAATTGATAATGGATAGTTAACAATGGGTAATTAGGGACTGTCAAGTATTTGTAGGGACTTAACGTTGTAGGGACTTAACGTTGTAGGGAATTAACGTCCTAATTTTTGAGAGTAGGTGTTTGTTTAGCAGAAGAGAAATTTTGGTCGGTAAGAGATTTTTGGCTCGAAACTGTCCCACTTACAGTTATTGGCTCTTAAATGTATTATCGCCTGTGATGACCATTTAGCAATAGTTTTAGAGAAAACTGTCCCAATAAAACACTCTTTGTGGGACACTAACTTAAAACCGCTTGTCTTCTCCATAAGCGATTATCTCTTGATTTTAGGGCTTATCTTTATCTGTCATAGCTCTTATCGAGGCGTGGTGGAGTTATTAAGGGATTTATTCGATTATCCTATCAGTATTGGTACAGTTTATAACCGAGTCAAAGAAGTTGTACCAATAGCCAGAAAAATAAATAAATCGGCTGATTTATCGCCAATAAAGGTAGCATCAATTGATGAGATATTTCACTGTAACCATCCCATTTTAACAGGAATAGAAGAGGCTTTGGAGTCAACGCCAAGAACCAGTTCATTAGTTGAAAACCTCAATTCTCGCCTCAGAAACTATTTCCACTTGAGAAAACATCTTGGTTCGGATTATCTTGAATTATTGCAATTTTTTCTAAATCATCGCACTTTTATGGAAAGTCGAAAACCAGAAAGAGTAGGAAAAAGTCCAGCCGAATTGATGACAGGTGAAAAACATCCACATTGGTTAACAATGTTGGGCTTTGAGATGTTTCAACGAGCTTGATTCTCAACTTCTTTAGTTAATACTAATGCTCTTAAAACCAAGGAGGGTCTTGGTTTAATTCATGCTGAAAGTGTTACCCAAAAAAGCCTATTTTTGAACAGCCCCGAGAATAGAAAAGGCACTAAAACAAAGAGCAGGATATGTTTTATCAGTTGCACGAGACAATAATCATCGTACCCTTTTATTGGGAGCTTGGGGATGTGGTGTATTTAGGAATGACCCTAAGCAAGTCGCAGACATCTTTGGCAATTGGTTAACAACTCCAGAATTTTCTGGTTATTTCAGTCGAGTTGTGTTTGCTATCTATGAAAAAAGTCAAACAAAAATTGCACTTCCTGCCTTTCAAAACAGGTTTCAAATGAATTAAAATACGCTGGTTTAATGGCTATTGAAACACTTTAAAATAAATCGTTTCAAACCAGAAATGTTTTTGATTCGTTTCAATGACAGAAGATTTAAGATTGGAGATTGCAGACTTGTGCAATCTCCAATCCTTTGACATTAATCAGAACCAAAACCACCAAAAGAAGTGAGATTGCTAGTATTTTGACTCACACTAACAGCAGACTGAGAAAAAACTTGGAAAGCTTTACGAATCTCAGTATCACTGTTACCAGGGGTTAAAATCCACTCTGAACGAATTCCCATCTCTTTAAAGACTTGACGAAAATCAGTATAACCTCCGTCATCGATCCCCATAGCTGCAATAATATGATTTTCTGCTTTGAGCATATCTTGAACCACTTGAGCAATATCTTTAGCATTGGTTCGTCTTGACCCTTCATCGGCCCCATCAGTGATAATTAGAGTCACCGTTCTCACCGCCACCCCATTATCGGAAAATTCCTGTGCTTTGGCTAAAACCGTTCCTAACAAGACTAAGGTTTGATCATAAAGGGGTGTTCCCAAATTGGGATTATAATTTTGAGGGGTCATGCGAATAGCTTGCTCCAGGGGACAATAGGGATAGAGAACATGACCATTGAGATAACGATTATGAATGAGAATATTATCATGAAGTTCTCCCATTGATAGGGCATCTAAAACACTATTATGACCCCCTCGTACCGCTTGGGAATTGCCACTAAAGCGAATGGAACCAGAATCATCTGGCATAATGGTAACGAGGACAACTTCACTGGACATGACATCATCGATGGCAATACCAAGTCCGGCTTGAATTTGTGACCCAATATCGGCCACGTCTAAAGCCTGGACAGAAGCAGTGGATAATAAGCCGTCGTCTTGAGCATTTTGAAAAAGATCGTTGATATTGATAGGTTGAGACATGAAAGAAACTCCTGATAATGATTGAGACAAAAAAGCTGGCATCAAATACGAATTTCTAACCCAGGAAAGTCAGCCAAGGGTTGAGACGATTGAACGATGTGCATCCCTGCATCAGCAAAGCGTTGAAAAGCAGCATCTGCTTGAGCAGTAAAATCAACTACCCCAGGAACGACGACAGGAGAGGTGCAATCTTCAAGGAGATAGACTTTTTCTGCTAATTTAGGGTCTTGTGCTAGAATTTCGCTTAATAAATCGTCAATAGTCCAAGCAACACAGTGGCTTTTGGCTTGTCCCGCAATAATAACTGCATCAAAATCCAGCAATTTGCTAATAAAACGGGCATTTTTGCTGGCAATGGGACGACCTTTGTTATCTTCTAAGACTTCAGGACGCAAAACGGAATAATTCTCCGTCAGGGGATTGCCTCCTTTAATCTCAAAATTGGTTTGACTATGACGGGCAATATTATGGAAAAATAAGGCTTCTTCAATGGCAGAAACTAAACTATGACCGATCCCTCCTAATAGGCCGTGATAAGGCCAAATGGTGAGAGGATATTTATTGTCAGAGTGAAGTTTCTTGACATAATGAAAGGCGTATTGTTGTAGTCCCATATAATTCCCTTTAGCGATACTATAGGCGATAGCTGGATTCACTTTCCAAGTGCCTTTTTGCAGGTCATCAAAACTAATTTGACTATGGGGTTGGGGATTTTCTCCTGCATCATTAATCCAAAAAATAGGATGAAAAATTTGCATGGTTGTGTGGGTATCCATAGTGGGAGCAATTTCTGTAATGATGTCTAAGTTTCGATAGATAAACTCACACAAACGGATATTATCGTCCATAGCACCTCGTCCCGATTTTCCAGCAACAAATAATTCAAAGTCAGTCAGACAAAAGGTGTTTTGAGCATCAATAATCATTAAACAAACACGAGTTTTATCTTTTGCTGCTGGTTGAATTTGATATTTTTTTGTCCAATTTTTTGCTTCTTCTGCTAAGTCTTGATAAGAAACTCGCCAGACTGTTTCAACTTTTTTGGGAGAAAAGAAGGAAGGAATGGGTAATAATTGAGTTATGGTAGTCATCGGTAAATACCTCCTGAAAAATCATTGTTTAAAACAGTAAATCACTTAGTTGAATGAACCACTAAGTTTAAGGCTGATAACTCATTAAATAAATTTCTTTTGAGTTAACAACATAAATACCTTGGGATGAAGGGAATAAGTAAGAACTAGAATTGACCCAAGGTTCAGTTTCTGGAAAATCTTTTGTTTTCATAATGTCTCCATTTTGAATTTCTAAGCGAATAATTCCTTCATCGGTAGCTGCTAATAAACAGTTATTAAAAGCAAATTTACCGCGTAAGTTTGAGAACCAAGAATTATCAGTCTTGGGGGTTTCTGTCATGGCAATAATGTCTCCATTTTGAGCAATTACATAAACTTTATTAATTAATTGACCTTGGATTTCTAAGGTGACGAAAAACCAACAGTAATCTTGACTAAATGTACAATGAGAGTCAATTAATTTTCCTGACAAGTTGGGAAGTTTTACTGAGTCATTGATCCCTGATTTATTAAGGTTAAAAACAAAAGCAATATTGATTTTTCCTGCACGGTATAAACCAAAGCCAAACCTTAAACCTATCCAGAATTGTGTTTGTCCTTCTAATAGATCACAGATATATTCTTGTCCTAATTTTCCTTGTTTAAGTAATTGACCATGATATAACCAATAACTTCCTATTTCGTTACATCTAAACATTAATTTATTTTCGTAACTATCTACTGCTTTTTGTTCAATAACTTCTTGAGATTTTAAATAAATTACCTGGCCTTGTTTTCCGACTAAGGTTAAGTCATTTTTCAACCAAAACTGAAGTCTTGAATCTAAACTTCCTTGCAAAACAGTCACATTATTTTCCCGTTTGAATTCTTGCTTTTCGTGATATAACCAGTAAAGTTTGTCATCCGCTAAACTTACTTCTAAGATTACTCCTTCTGTCTTAAATATATCAGTTACAGCCAGTGTATTTTTGCTCAAAATAGATGGTTTTTGAGGTTTAATCGTGACAGTTTTCTGACAAACGGGACAAGTTTTATGATGAGATTCTAACCCACAGCTTTGACATTTATACCAGGGGGAATCCGTTAACAATGTAAGAGGAAAAGCAAAGCGTTTATCTTGCTCAAAACATTGATAAAAATACTGTAATAAATCATCAGATAAAACTTGGTAAGGAATAGCCGGTTTAGGATATTTAACCTCTGGATTAAAGATACTGATTCGATGGAGTGAGCGCAAAGACTGGGGGATTTGGGCTTGTTTATTTTTCGGTCGATAAACCCCTCCAAAAGGCTCAACAAATAATAAACACTGCATTAACATAACGCTCAAAGCATACCAATCTGAGTTAATATTATAGGCTTGTTTTAACATGATTTGATTGCCTTGTTTATCACAGAGTAAGGGGTCAACAAACCGAGGAGTAAACACACGACAGGAAAAGGTTTTAAATTGATAAGAATCTGCATCAATGAAATAAACTTGGCCATTTGACAAGAGAATATTAAGGTCATTAAAGTCTCCTATAATTACTTTAAGTTGATGCAGTTGACTGACTAATTGATATAATTGTTTAAAGATATTAACAATTTCCTTGTTATCAATCCCACTAGCTCGACGAAAACGGCGATCGCTATATTTTAATAAGGGGATTCCATCCTTTAAAAAGGCCATAGTATAACCTAAAATAGTTTGACCTGTTTTATCAGTAATTAGTTTTTGAGGAGCAATAACATGACTGGGTAAATGTTGAGGAAACTGACGTAATTTCTGTTGATGCTCAGCCAAACGTTGTTTAGCGGCTTCTTGAGCCAACTTCATCCCTTGATAATCAGGATGAGATGGTTGTTTAAAGACTTTAATTGCTTCTTGACTATTGAGAGCAAAAATATCAGCTTCTCCTCCCTTCCCAATGGCTTTTTTAGGAGAAAGATTGAGCTTCTTTCCTTGCAAATAAACATTCATAATACTTACCCTAAAATTATTAATATTGGTTCTAGTCTTCCCACACTCCCCATTTCACCAACTTTTCAGTCTTATCCCAGCAGTATTGCCCCCCGTCGTTAAGGACGAAATCTTTTTTTTCTAAGAGAAACTATGGTAGTATCATCAGACAATAAACCCAATTGTTTTTTAACAGTTTGATTTGACCATAATGGTTGTATTACTTCACGATTACTCATCGACAAACGACGACGAATTAAATCAGGATTATTGAAATAACGATCTTGTTGCCAAAACTGAGAAATGTGGCCAGCTTTTTCTGTTTTCCCTGGTAATAATTCATCAGCAGACTCTAAAAAATCTTTGACCCCGTCGCTCCCAATTAAAATAGATTGAATATCTAAAGTAGGGATCTCAAAATCAAGACTTATGTTAAATAAGGGCTGAAAATTCAATAATTTATAAGCGAGATAAGGAGGTGCATTATTAGGAAAATCAGGGATAATGCTTAGTTTCTCATTAATAGCAATGACTCCATCCCCCAAGGAAAAAATGGTTGTTTGTGCTGGAGTAATAATCACTCCTAATGTTGTAAATAAAAAGTAATTGTGAATAATGTCAGCAAAGGTTTGTGAGATGGCAAGACTTTTAGCAATAGACTCTAATTGTTGCAACATCTCTTGTTCAATGATTGGCCAATTAATCTCTGAATTCTGATTAAGATGTTGCCTTAAGGTAGTCAACCATAATTTAGCCCCTATTTTCGCCCCAACTTCGCTGTGGGGACAACTTCCACAACCATCACAAACCACCGCAAGGGTACAGCGATCGTCACTGAAGATATCATAAGCATCTTGATTATTCTTCCCCGCTTTGATGTGGTTTCTGCCAGTTACTGAACCCCCAGCACTCTCAAATATCCCTTTCATGGTTAGACATCGTGTCAAAATTACACTAACTATCTTAGTGTTAAAATCACACTATGTCAAGAAGATATGAAATAATGATTTAAACCCCGTCGTTAACGACGAGGTCTTCAAGTGACGTTGATGGTAAGCGTGGAGATTTATGCCTTATACTTACGACCATGCCAAACCCGCTGTAACTGTTGATTGTGTTGTTTTTGGTTTAGATGATGATCAAAAGTTAAAGATAATGCTAATTCAGCGAAATCTCCCCCCTTATGAGGGAGAATGGGCGTTACCTGGGGGGTTTATTCATTTAGATGAATCTTTAGAAGAAGCTGCCTTGAGAGAGTTGCAGGAGGAAACGGGGATCGAAAACATTTTTCTTGAACAACTGTATACCTTTGGTTCGGTTGAGCGAGATCCTCGTGAACGGGTGATTACTGTAGCTTATTATGGTCTAATTAATCTTAGTGAACATTCTATCCGAGCCACAACTGACGCACGAGAAGCTGATTGGTTTATCCTCAATAATTTACCCACTTTAGCCTTTGATCACCAAAAAATTGTTGATGTTGCTTATTCTCGTTTAAAAGGGAAAGTCCGATATCAACCCATTGGCTTTGAATTATTACCCACAAAATTTACTTTGTCTCAAATTCAGAACCTTTATGAAACAATTTTAGGAAAAAAATTAGATAAACGAAATTTTCGCCGTAAAATTCTCAAAATGAATCTATTAACTGAATTAGATGAGAAGCAAACAGGAGTTTCTCATCGTTCTGCGACTCTTTATCAGTTTGATGAAAATAAATACTTACAGTTAAAACAAAAAGGATTCAATTTTGAAATTTAGAGAACATTCAGGAGAAAGGTGAGAAAAATTAACAGGAATCTGTAGGATAATTTCATCATCATTCTGAAGAGAAATTTATCATCTTTTTAAGCGAGAATTAGCTTCCTTTTTAACTAATGTTTAATACTCATGTTTATCCCAATCTTCATATTGACGATGATAAGCTTACAACAAATGCTTGATGCCTTGGCCACAAATGAAACCCTCTGTGAGATTGGATATCAATATGCAGAGTATGACTATGGTGGGTATTGTCTTTGGGTCATTGATTGTGTCCGTCATATTTTGCCCATAACGGAACGGTATTTTTCATCATCAGACATCACCCAACTATCCACCTCCCTTGACATAGCAGTACAATTTATTAACGGTCACACCGACATTGAGACAGTTATCAGTGCAGCACAACGAACTCGACAAATAACCCAAGCCTATTATTCAGCTAATGAGAAAATTAGATGGGATGTCTCAGAAACCCTGGATGCCATCAACAATGCCATTGAAATGACATTACCCAATACAAA
>JBFRWR010000826.1:0-6934 GCA_051439685.1 Trichodesmium sp. | reverse complement strand
TCAGGAGACACGGTGAGGAGGAGAAAGACAGGATTTGAATACCATGATTTTTTCAATTCGTATTCAATATAAAATTTGTCTTAACACGAAGTAATCAGTACGATAACTGTATAACCGGATTTTATATAATAAGAAAGAAGAAATCAAGAGAACTATTTTTCACTTAAAAATCTAGAGAATATCTGTACCTTTACCAAAAAAAGAGGTCTAAACCCTCCCCTTTTAAGGGGATGAAAAAAATATTAAACTCAGTATTTCAAGCCTCCGACTTTAAGTCGGAGGTTGACTGATAGCGTAGCTCCTCCGCAGGAGGCTAACTGATAACTGATAACTGAAATGACACCTCTGGTAGTTACCATATTTTAAGCTTTTGAAGTCTTACCAATTTTAGATTTTAGTAACTATTCGTTCTCTTAATACTTTTTTTGATAAACAGTCTCTCAGTTATTACTAATTATCTGCAATTAACCAGTAATTTTTAATTTATTTGTTCGTTCAATTGCTTCTTGGTAATCAGGCTTAATTTCCAATGCAATTTTATAAGAACTAACAGCTTTTTGTACATATCCTAATTTTTCTAAAATCAAGCCTCGATATAACCAAATTTGATGATTATCAGGTCTGATAGAAACTATTTGATCGTAGGCAGCGATCGCTTCCTCGTACTTCTCTAATTTCTCTAACATCAAAGCTAATTGTGACCAAGCTTGATAATTACTAGGCCAAATTTTAATAGCTTGATGATAACTAATAACAGCTTCTTCATAACGTTTTATTTTTGCTAAACTTAATCCTCTTTTTAACCAAGCATCAAAACTATTTGGTTGTTTAGCAATTACTAAATCATAAGCTGCTATTGCTTCATTATATCGCTCTAATCTTTCTAAAGCAGCACCCCTTTGTAAACCTACTTTAGCAACAGAAATTCCTTGCTGAAAACTCATTTCAATTACTTTGTCATAAGCTGCTAATGCTTGATCGTCTTTTTGCAGTTTTTCTAATGCTTCTCCTCGACAATTCCAAGCTTCTAAAAAATCTGGTTGAATTGTAATAGCATTACCATAAGCAATTAGAGCTTCATTATACTTACCTACTGCCATAAATGCTTTTCCACGACCTAACCAAGCTTCTGGATAATTAGGATTAATTGTAATTGCTTGATTAAACGATTCTATTGCCTCATTATTTTTAAATAAATCTAATAAAGTATAACCACGACTAATCCAAATTTCTGGTAAATCAGGACATAAATTAATTGCTTTATCAAAGCAAGCAACTCCCCCTTCTTTCCAATGATTTTTTAAAGCTAATCCTTTATAAAACCAGGCTTCATAATCATCAGGATTTAACTTAATTGTTTTGTTAAAAGAAGAGACTGCATCGTGATATTTATGTAGTTTAGTTTGCACAATACCTAAATTAAACCAAGCTAAATAATTATCTGGTTGTAATTCTATGGCGTGTTCATAACTAATAATTGCTTCAGAATAACGTTCAATTTCAACTAAAGCTAATCCTCTGTTAAACCAAATATAATAATTATCTGGTTGAAGTTTCACTGCACAATCATAAGCAGCTAATGCTTCAGCATATTTTTCTAGATGTAATAAAGCTTGTCCTTGAGCATACCAAATCTCCCCTAGCATCGGTTGTATTTTCAGGGCTTTTTTATAACATTTGATAGCAGCTAAATACTGTTTTAGTTGAGCTAAAACAATAGCCTTATTATACCATAACTCATAGTTATTCGGATTAATATCAATTCCTTGATCAAAACAAGCGATCGCTGCTTCATACTGCTGTAAGTGAGATAATACTACTCCGTAACAATTCCAACCATCATAGGATTTTGGTTTCAGAGATAGCGATCGCTCATAAGCTTCTATTGCTTGTTCGTACTGTTCCAGTTTATAGAGAGTGTGAGCCAACTTTAACCAACCCATAGCCCAATCTGGCTTGATTTTAACTGCACTTTCGTAGTAAGGTATAGCTGACTCATATCGACCCATATTGTAAAGTCTATTCCCACGGTCATATTCTGGGAATGCAGAAAAGATACTAAAAATCCCCTGAGCTGGGGACATACTCTGGCCATTAGAATTGTCTAATGTGGTTAAAAATGTCAATTTTGTTGATGATTGAGGAGAAATTTTGGTCATAATTTTTTCCCAGGAACTTAGTTCAAGTCTATAGAATCCATTTGGTATCTTTGCAAAAGTGAGGATTAGGAGACAGGAGTCAGGAGTCAGGAGTCAGGAGTCAGAATTTCGGAGATGTCTAATAGGGAAAAAAGTATAAAAATAGCCCCATCCCCCCCATCTCCCCATCCCCTCATCTCCCCATCTCCCCATCTCTCCAGCTAATTTTATAGCTCCCAAATGGCTTCTATATATTAATTATCACTCCAACCCTTAAATCACAAATTATAACTGAGTATGATTGCTGATCATATCTGAGGAATCAAATAAACTTAATTGTCCCTCCGTAATACTATTTCCACAAATTTCCACCAAGTCTTTACCATAAAAATTAATAATTATCAAATCTAATATATCAGAAAAATTTATTGATTATATAAATATTATATATATTTGTAAAGAGTCAAGATGAAACAATTAGCTCGATTGGTGTAACAATCAAATAGGTGGCAAAGATAAACTTAATACAGGAGGAGGACATCACTTCTGTTAAAAACTGCGGTCAGAGCTTATCTGACTGAATAATCCCGCACTCTCCCGTAGGGGAGCTTCGGGAGTATGTGAATAAATTGACAACCATAGATTAGGCAAAAACCAGAGCATACTTGTCATTAAAGATTAAAATGCTAGCAAAATCTTATTCGAGCCAATTTCAAGGTTAATGGTAAGCCATCAGCTTAACTATCTATGTGATATCCATAGTTAGCAGGTTTTATCCTTGATTATCAAACTGTCACCTTGTTTGTGACTGTTTTTATCAGTTTTATTCTCAACTTAGCTCAAACACCTCCACATTTTTTTGTGGGGCAGCATTTTACTGGAAATGTAAAAGTCAATATTGAAATTAATTTTTTAGTTTTAAATTATCCAAAGCATTTGACAAATAAATACTAATCAAATATTGCCTTTCCGGTAATGCCAAACACTACATTGTAGAACTCTAATAGAGAGTTTTTTAATACCATGGAAAATCTCGTGAAAGCAACAGGGGTATCAATTAAACCCCAAAACATGACTAACATTCTCAATGCTATGCTAAATTCTATAAATGCTCATATTGATACATTACCTAAATTTCAGCCATTAAACTATTTGAAAAAATGGTTAGATTCCATAGAAATTAACAATGCCAAATTAGCCAAATTTCTGTGCCAACTCATCCCGACTCAATGTCCTTTTGAACGTGACATCAGTTTCTTCGGTCATCTATTGTTTCATATTCCTCCCCTGTGTAAACTTAATCCTGTTTACGATGAACTAATTGGTTTGAGGTTTAGAGCAATGTGTTATTTAGCAGATGTTTGTGGGGAAGATGTTACTCGATATTGCTAATATTTTTAGATATCACAAATCTATAAATTTAGCATTAGGACTTAACCCAAAATTTCAATTATTAGGAATTATATTTCCCATAACTGCCATCAAAAAATCTCAGACTGTAACAACCCGTGTAGAGTTTGTGAAAAAAAACTGTAGGGGTTTAGTTTCCAAATCCACTTTTTGCTGAAGCACAGGAGACCAAAACCCTACGATAACATCTTACAACCTATTGAGGATTAGTCTTGAAGGGAGTGAAAGAAGGGAAACTATTGGTTTCTCATTAATCCAATTAGATACTTTTTGTGGTAAAATCATATAAATTCAGAGAAAAAATTGAACATAAACTCTATGAATTTAGCAATAGGATTTAACCAAAAATATCTCCGTTTTTTGGCATTAGCTCTACTTCTAATAGTAAGCGCTTGTGGCAGTGGTGAGACAAAAACTTCTACTGCCGAAACATCTCCAGAAGTAATAGAAGAAGAAACTGAAGAAAGAACATTTGTCCTGGTTGATGGTTCAAGTACCCTTTTTCCTATCTCTGACACAATGGCTGAAAATTTTATGACAGATAATCCTGAAGTTCAGGTAATTGTGGGAATATCTAATTCTGGAGCTGGACTGAAAAAGTTTTGTATTGGGGATACAGACATCGCAAATGCTTCCAGACCAATTAAAAAGTCTGAGATCGATCTTTGTCGGGCAAACGGAATAGAATTTGTGGAAATTCCTATTGCTTTTGATGGTATTTCTGTGATTGCCAACCGCTACAATGATTGGGCAGAATGTTTGACTTTAGAAGAGTTAAAAACAATTTGGCAACCTAATGATGGTGAATCTGAAAAAATTACCAATTGGAAACAAATTCGTGATGAATTGCCGGAAGAACCTCTGACTCTTTATGCTCCTGATACTGATTCTGGTACTTATGATTATTTTACTGATGCTGTCACTGGAGCGGAAGGTAAAAGCCGAAAAGATTTTCAGGCGAGTGAAGATGATGATGTAATTATTCAAGGTATTGAATCTGATTGGGGTAGTTTGGGCTTTTTAGCTTTTAGCTACTATCAAAAAAATAAAGATAATTTAACATTGATTGCTGTTGATAATGGCAGTGGTCAATGTGTGGAACCAAGTCTTGAAACTATAGCTAATGGTACTTATAGTCCTCTATCTCGTCCACTATTTCTATATGTTAATAAAAATTCCCTAGAAAATATTCCTCCTGTGAAAGCTTTTATCGATTATCAAATAGATATTGCTAACAAAACCGTAATTTCAGAAGTGGGATATGTGGCTTTACCCGGATTTTTACAAGGGAAGGTACGAAAGCGAGTTAAGGAACTTACTACTGGGTCTGTTTTTGAAGGTGAATCTTCTGTAGGAGTTAAACTTACCGACAAACTTTTATCGGAAAAGGAAAGAAGGAAAATAAGTGGTAATTGACAGTAGGGACGTTGCATGCAACGTCCCTACAAGGTTTGGGTTATGACGTGAGGTCATCAATTTGAAAAGCGCTGTAAGTCATACAGCAGATTCCAAGTATATGAAGTACAGATATTAACAGTTAAATGTTTTGTAGTGCGAGCATCTTGCTCGCGCGGGTGCGGGTGTACCTCACCAAAGTGGAATCTGCTATATGAAGATGACTCTTGAAGCCCACATTCCGCACGTCAAGTTGTAACATTAAAAGTAGTATTAAACACGGTAGCTTGGTAAGTATTTATACTATATAGCTCGTACATTTGACCTTTCTCAGAAGTCATATTATCGGGAAAATATTAAGCATAAATACTTAATTACTTACTCCTATCGATCGCTATAATTGCCTCCTGTCTCCTGTCTCCTGTCTCCTGTCTCCTATTTTTGATACTACATTTTGTCGTGCGGAATGTAGGCTTAAATAATCCAAATTTGTAGGGGCGGGTTCCACATTAAATTAACCAGTTTAAGCATTAGCTTGAATAAACGCGCCCTCATCCCCAGTTTTAGCTGTGTCGCTCCAGTAAGTATTTCCAGTTAATATCCAATTGGTGTATTAAAAAGATATTTCTGGCTAGAAGTAGACTCCAGATAAGGTTTAGGAGCATTAGGCGCAGGACGTGGAGGAGCTGGTTCTAAAAATACCCGCTTTGCAGAATCTTTCGTAACTAAACCAGTGTCAGAAATTGAGTCTTGTGATGCTTGTTCGGCTATTTGATTTTTCAATAATTCATTAGCCACACTTATCTGCTGTTCTTTGTGTCTAAGTTTTTGTAATTCTTGATAATCTGAAGTCCATTTAGACTGGCCATAAATTGTCCATCCGTAAATAGCTATACTGGTACTTGCTAATAATACTGTGACAATGGATGAAGCCATTTGTGTTGCCATCAAAGACTTGACCCAGAGTGGTTTAGACTGAGGTAGGGAGATAACTTCAGCTACTTGCTCTGCTTGAGTTTTTTGTAAATCTTGATTGTGTTCAGAGGTATAGCGATCTTTAGATAAGTTTTTTTGTATTGGTTTCTGTCCCCGAACTAATTTTTTTGGGGAAATTACAGAAAAATTAGTTTTTGGCGATTTATTGCTTGGAGTGGAAACTCTACTTCTAAGGGCGACCATATATTTTACCTATACTAACTGACATCTATGATTACAAAATACAACACTATTTACTCTTGAGTATATGTTTTAACTTATTATTTCAATTAACATTTTCATTTTTGATATTTCTCTGGTTTTAACTATTTGATTAATAGTTTAATTAATATTTACTGTAGCAATTCCCATAATGGTGAGATAGAAAATTCCTGTGTTTTAGGAGTAGGGAGTAGGGAGTAGGGAATAGCAAATCAGAAAAACAGTTGTACCTCATCCTTCTTGAGAAACGCTATATTATATCAAAATTTTTAATTATGGATAAAAAAATTAATCCTAATTGTCAGATAACCCTTTTATTTCATCAGATTTAGTAATTATTAGAAACCAGGAATTAGAATTAAATAGATTTTCTGTAAATTTTAGAGATTGAATGTATCAGGAAAGATAAAAATGAGATAGGGAGTAACTCCGAAGAAATCAACACAAATATTTCCCACTACCAAATCTCAGGAATATATTTATCTCATATCTATCTACCCACTGGATTTCAATTCTTTGAAATCTTACCAATTTTCGATTTTAGTAACTATTCGTTCTCTTCATACTTATTTGACAAACAGTCTCTTAGTTATTATTTCTTTTGCTAATTACAAAAAGTGCAATAATTCCTATTGATTTGCTTCAAGATTCTCTATCAATCTTAAAATTACCCAATTATTAATTATTAATTATTAATAATTAAATAATTCTGGTTTAAAGCCTCCCCTTGGATAGGGGAAAAAAAGAAATGATATTTCCCGATATTCAATCCTCTCGGTTTTAACCAGAGGTAA
>JBFRWR010000825.1:0-4318 GCA_051439685.1 Trichodesmium sp. | reverse complement strand
CTTTAGGAACTACTTTCCCAGGAATATACAAACGAATTACTGTAGCATTTTCAGATTTTTCAGATTCTTCAGATTCGGGCTGAGAAGTTGTAAAATCCTCAGCATTATCAAACGACGGAATAATTTTGTTAACTTCCGTCTCCACATTTTCTAGCAAATTATCTTTTACCTCAGAAGGAACAAATTGCATTTGAGATTTATCTTCCATCATATCTTCTATAGCAGATAAATCAACTTTTCTGTAAGCATCTAATTGTGTCCGGAAACTAGGCCAACTTTTAGCTATTTGTAGATAAGTCTCCGCGCAGTTTTCCGATAAATGGCAATTATTTTGGAGCCAAGATTTCCATTCATCAGCAGAAAATAAATTCTTAATTTCTAGTAATAATTGACCCAAAGAAAAAGCATAAGCCATAGCATTTTTCGGGTCAATTTGGCATTTTTGATGTTTAAAATTAATATCTTCTATTAAGTCTTGCCAGTTAAGGAACATTTGATAGTCAGTATTAGGAGATAGGTAAACAAATTTACTATAAAATCAGATAATATCAAACCCGGTAGCATTGGTATAAGCAGAAAAATTAAGGGACTATTCTTCCTACTACCGTAAGAATTCAGGTGAGAGTGATTGCCTCACTAATTAAAGTTTAGTATTATTCAAGAAATATGCCCTAAAGTAAGGATCTGAGTTATTCAGAACCGCCCCTAAGTCCAGAAAACCTCAACCAGTTGTCAAGAAGGGAACTGGTGCAGATACTACTTACTGACTAAATAAAAAATCATAGAACAACATCGCTCTACATAATCAGGACTTATCAGCTCTTTCTCTAATTCCTACATTTGGTAGCGGAATTATGAGGAAGCGAGTGCTTTCACCTGAATCCTTGGCAAATTAAGCTTAAAAGTGGTAGTAAAAAGAATAATAGAAACATGATTTAAGGTTCTCCTACTAAAATTAACACTTCTTTTTTAAGAGATTGACTTAAATAAAAACCATGATTTTCTAATGCTTCTAAAATCGGTAATAATATCATGTCCGTTGGTATCCTTGGTGTAAAAAATTGGGGAAATGTCTACCAGCATAATAAGGTTTTTCGGGCGTTGCAGGGGCGAACGGCCGTTCGCCCCTACATTCTATACACGCTCCGATGCTACCGGACATGATATAATTGGTTAATTAATCCTAATTGTTTTGCTTTCACCAAAATTCCAAAGGAGCTAAGGTTCATTCATTATTGATAATGAATACAGTGTTTCAGATTGATGAACCACATCGCCATAAGCAAAAGCCCGTAGGGACGTTGCATGCAACGTCCCTACTATGGTCTACTGAAATGAAAACCGCTGTAATGGAGAGCCGATTATCAAAACTCTCTCTAATTATCCGTTGGTCAAAATCTCCAAACTTTACGATCACCAGAAGATGTCAAACATTATTCAACAATGAGTTTGAGGGGTGTGAAAAACCTTGATGTTCAGTGCTTTGTAACTTTTGTAGAGCTTGTTGTAACTGATAGTTTTTCTTTTTTAACTCTTCTTGGAGAGATTGAACTTGTAGTTGCAGATATCTAACTTTTAATTGATTTTCAACTCTAGCTAATACCTCAACTGTTTTAAAAGGCTTGCTAATGTAGTCACTACCACCTACAGAAAAAGCCTTAACTTTATCCCATGCTTCATCAAGAGCGCTGACAAAAATTACTGGAATATCTTGGGTTGTAGGATTGGCTTTAAGTTTTTGACAGACAGTATAGCCGTCTAGCTGTGGCATATTAATATCTAATAATATAACATCAGGACATCCTACAGCGATCGCTTGTAATGCAATTACACCATTAATCGCTTGTTGTACTTCATATCCTTGTTCTTCCAGCAAATCAGACAACAGTTTGAGATTTTCTGGCTGATCGTCTACCAATAGAATATTACCCTTCTCAGAAAATGACAAAACTGAAGAGGAGGAAACTGGGGATAAGTCAACTGGAGATGAGGAAACAGGAGAAAAAGATAGAGATAAAGACGATTCAGCCACAGGTGGTTGATCAGGTATTTTTGTCTCTAGCTTCTTTTCTAGTGTAGCTCTAATATTAGATTTAGTAATTTTTATGTCCAAAACTTCAGAAAGAAGTTGCCAAAGTTTAGGTGCAATATCTTGCTTCAAATATTTAGGAGAATAACCACATTCTTCGGCAATTTGGTCATAAGTCATTCTATTTCCTTGTAGAGTAGTCAGTAATACAGTACGCTGTAAATCACTAAAATTTTGATTCATTTTTTGTTGTGTCAATTCTTCAGCAAGTGCTAAAAGTTCGTCAAAATTGCTCATGGTAGTAAAACCTTTTTTTAAAGTGAATATTAACTTAAAATATAAAATATTATAAATTCATTATCTTGGCATTCCTAGATTCTTGCTATTATTAATAACACTTTCTCACAGCAGATATATATTTTTTTGCTGGGTTTTGGTGAAATTCCTTATTTTTTTAAGGTAATCTCCGAGGATGTTCTTAAAGTTTATTGTCCATTTAACCTAGACTTAACCTAAATTCATCTATATAAATAAAGCAACTCTGATCCTAAGAAAGAGAAACGTTGGCTCAATTTTCTATCCAATGAACCTTAAAAAAACTACTCCTATCCCCAAATTCAGCATTCGTACTACCCTTGTCCTGTCATTTGTTATACAAATTGTCGCACTGGTTGGGTTGACCGGATGGCTCTCGTTTCGTAACGGACAAAAGACTGTGAATTCCTTTGCCTTACAATTATGTACAGAAATTGCTAATCGTATTGACCAGGAGTTACAAACTTTTTTAAGTATCCCTCATTTCATCCATCAGAAAAATGAAGAAGAAATTACTAATGGTCATATTAATGTGCGAGATTTAACTGAATTAAGGCGCTATTTTTGGAAGCAGTTACACTTCTTTAAGTCAGTCACTGATATTGGAATTGGCAATTCTCAAGGGGAAATTGTTGCGGTTAGCTCTGTTGAAAATGTCACTGGCGTAGTCAGAGTATTAAATGCAACAACAGATGGGAAAATGGAAACATACGCTGTTGATGAATCAGGGGAACCAACAACTTTAATCAAAGTTACAGGATTTAACATATACCAGCGCCCTTGGTACCAAGATGCAGTCAAGGCGGGTAAACCAGTCTGGAGTGGAATTTTTCCCCGTTTAACACAGTCTGTATTAGCAATTAGTGCAGTACATCCCATCTATAGCGAACAAGGTGATTTCCAAGGAGTTTTCTATATCCTGACACACCTTTCTGAAATTGGAGATTTCCTCCAAAGTCTAAAAATTGGTAAAACTGGACAGAGTTTTATCATTGAATCAAATGGACTGTTGGTGGCTACATCAACAGGGGAAACCCCTTTCCTTCAGACAGAAACTTCCGTAGAACGAATTAAAGTTACAAATAGTAGCAATTCAATTACACGAGCAACCAGTCAATACTTATTAGAAAAATTTAGAGATTTCAAAGAAATAACAACTTCTCAGGAAATTCGTTTTGAGATTGAGAATAAAAATTACTTTCTACAAGTTTTACCGTTTCGTGATGACAAAGGTTTGAATTGGTTAGTGGTAGTTGTTGTACCAGAAGCAGATTTTATGGAACAAATCTACGCTAATAATCGCCAAATGATTCTACTCTGTTTTCTGGCATTTGGTCTGGCTATGATCGCGTGTTTCTTCACTGCCCATTTGATTACCGCTCCCTTGAGAAGTATATCCCAAGCTTCAGATGAACTAGCTCAAGGCAATCTTAAGCATCAGATAGAACCTAGTTTATTTATTGAAACTAACATTCTAGCAGAATCTTTTAACAAAATGGCAAGGCAACTGGAGGAATCATTTGATGCTTTGCGTCAAAGTGAGATGACTAATCGTGCAATTGTCAACACTATTCCCGATTTGATGATTCGTGCAAGAAGTGATGGGAGTTATATAGAGATCATTGGTAGTAGTGAGCCATCAGGTGTTTATGGGGTAAAAGCATTTACAGAAGGGAACAGTGTTCAGGAATCATTACCACTTGACTTAGCAGAAAGGCGAATGCACTATATTCAGCAAGCCTTAGCAACAGGTAAATTGCAACTATACGAGCATCAAATTATGTTCAATGGTCAAATCCGGTATGAAGAGGTACGGATTATGGTTTTGGGGAAAGACGAAGTATTAGTCATGGTGCATGATATTAGTCCTCGAAAGCAAGCAGAAAAAGCCCTAGAAAAAGCTAATCAAGAATTAGAAAAAGAAGTAGCACGACGGACAGTTTCTCTACTAGAAAGCCAAAGAACTTTGACTAC
>JBFRWR010000824.1:0-15525 GCA_051439685.1 Trichodesmium sp. | reverse complement strand
GAATATCTAATACTTTTTCCCGAATAGTTTCTTGATAAGAAATTCTATCCAAAAATGGGATAACAAATTTCAAACCAGCATCTAATTTTCTGCCATTATATCTACCTAAAGTTTCAACTAAAGCTTCATTTCCTTGATTAATAACTTTGACACTTCCGGCTAGACTTGAACCACCTAAAGCTAAAAATACTAGCAAAAAAAACTGTTCCATTTTTTATCTCCTAAGAAATTTTTATCTTTGTTGCTGATAAGTTTAATAGTCAGCATTTAGCAGTCAGCTAATAGCTATCAGCTTCTGAGATACATCATTTTCAGTTATTAACACTATTTTTTAAGTCAATTCCAGAATTATAAATTCAATGGGCAATAGCTAAGTTAATTATGATTTTAATTGATTTTGCTGGGAAAGATGAAATGATGAATTTAAGTAAGCTTCTGGCAAAACAAATAAAGTATTACCTTCTCGTCTAACGACAATAACTTTTGCATGAGCAGGTATCATCTCACCTTCATCATCACATTTTGCCCGCCAAGAATTTCCTTCATAAAGTATTCGGCCAGGTTCACCAGGTAATATTTCTGTTAAAGTTTCTGCTTCTTTTGCATCAGCAATAGTGGCTACTGTACGATGGGGTAACAGACGACGGAAAGCTATAATAGAACCTACAGAAAAAATCATCCATAAGGCAACTTGTATGCTGGTGCTGGGAATTAAGAGGGAGACGGCCGCTACAACAAAGGCACTTAGTCCCATCATAAATTCAACAAAGGCCGTGGGTACAAGGAGTTCTAAAAAACAAAGAATTGCCCCAGCCAGTAACCAAAATATTGTTGGATTTAATAGCATGGATAAATTGGATCAATGGGAGTGGTGAGGTTGGATTAAAAGGTGATTTTTTCACAAAATTATTATGGTTTCGTGACATCACTACCTAAAATTATACCTTGACAAATATTTAGGTATATGATCAGTTTATTGTGAAATTTATCGATATGGGTTTTATCTCAACATATCTTTGCGTTTTAATTTAAAGTTAGGGAGTAGGGAGTAGGGAGTAGGGAGTAGGGATAAATAATTGATAATTGTTCTACAATCATTGATTTTATTTGTGATTATTCAAGATATCTAATAACATTATATTTCTTGCAGAAGTCAGGAAATGGGGAATAGGTATGGAGAGAATAGGAAATTAAATTGTTTATTTCAGATATTGAATTGATTGAATTTTTTATTTTTGGAGATATCTATTAGAGGCTTAATCTATCAGTAAATCTCAAAAAGGTAATAGGAAGTAGGGAAAGGGAAGAGGAAGGAAGCAAGAATACATACACTATTACCAGAAGATAGTTCTCAAATTTTGACTAAAATATAGCTAATTTTCTGTATTCGGAGTTTAGTCCCGAAACCTCTGCCTTTGCTTTTGCCATAAACATAAATTTATCTCATTGCTTGAAGTCTTAATATTTTTTTGACAAAGACTATCTCAAATTTTGAATTAATATAGCGTTAGAGAATAGGGAATAGGGAATAGATATTGAGGGAACAGTAGACTGTTAAAGGGTTCTAGGATTTATATAAATGTCAAAAGCCTGAATAGGTATTGCTATAAAACTTATATTATCGTAACTATGATTAATTCTGCCCCACTAATTTATTGCTCAAATATTAATTGTCCTCATCCTCCTAATTCTTGGGGGCGTCAAGAGTGTGAAGCTTGTCAAACTCCCTTAATATATCGCTATTTATGGGCAGTTAATCCCGGAGTAGAAATTGCTGTTGGAGAATTATTGGGCGATCGCTACTATGTTGTAGCACCTCAAGTTTGGCTCGATACAAAACCTGGTCAATCTCCTTTTACTTATGAGGAATTACCTGACTATATTCTTCCTTATCTAAAATTATATCCCCACAGACTCCATACGCCGGAGGTATATGGATTTTATCAACACGGAGAACAAACCTATCCTCTTGATATTCTCCTGTTAGACAACATTCCTCTAGACTCTCAAGGCAACTTATATCCTCCTTTAGTCGAAGTTTGGCCCACAGCTAGTCCTGCACGGCAGATATACTGGTTGTGGCAAATGATGGAGTTATGGAGACCATTATCACAACAACGTGTAGCTTTTAGTTTATTTACAAATAATTTAAGAGTTCAAGGTTGGCGGTTAAGACTCCTAGAATTAGATGTACAACCCCGTAACTCCAAACTTAGAGATTTAAAGATTTTTTGGTCTAATTTAATTCCTACCGCTCATCCTCAAATTCAACAGCCATTGCAAGAGATTTGTCAGATGATTAGTGATATTGGGGAGTCTTGTGAGGCGATCGCTCCGAAATTAAACCAACTACTTTTAGAGCAAACAGCCCAGCTACCATTAAGTGTACAAATCATGGGGGCTACAGACACTGGGCCGGTGCGTCTCCACAATGAGGATTGTTGTTATCCTACCGAAAAAGATTTAGTTAGTAATCAGCTAGTACCCCATTTAGCCATGATTTGTGATGGTGTTGGTGGCCATGATGGGGGAGAAGTCGCTAGTCAACTAGCAGTGCAGTCCATTAAAAAATTGGTTCAAAACTTATTGACAGAGGTAGGCCAACAACAGGAGTTAACATCTCCGACTTTGGTGAAAAAGCAACTTGAGGAAATTATTCGGGTAGTCAATAACATGATTGCTACTGAGAATGATGAACAAGGAAGAGAGTCGAGACAACGGATGGGTACAACATTAGTTATGGCACTACAGTTACCCCAACAAGTAAAACCCTCCTCAGAATCAAATCCAAATAATGCCCATGAGTTATACATTGCTAATGTGGGAGATAGTCGTGCCTATTGGTTAAATAGAAGTGGCTGTCATTTGTTGACTGTGGATGATGATGTGACTTCTAGGGAGGTACGTCTTGGTCACTGTCTTTATTGGCAAGCTTTAGAACGTCGCGATGCTGGAGCTTTAACTCAAGCTTTAGGTACAAGGGATGGGGAGTTTATTTGTCCAACTATTCAAAGGTTTATTATTGAAGAAGAGGGTTTACTATTATTATGCTCGGATGGTTTGAGTGATAATAACTGGGTTGAGAACTCTTGGGCTGAATATACTCCTAAAATTTTCCGGGGTGAACTTTCTCTAAAGCAGGCCGTTGAGTCTTTAGTTAAGTTGGCTAGTCAGAAAAATGGTCACGATAATATTTCGGTAGTCCTTGCCCACTATCGTCTCTCCCCAGAACAGTTAATTTTATTAAATGCTCCTACAACGGAAGTTCCTCTGCAGGAAACTGTAATACCAGAATTATCTGAAGCTTCTCAAGCACTTCTTTATGATAATGAGCAAGAAATCTCTGGACAGGAGCCAGAACTTGAGCTAGAAGTTGAGCCGCCAAAGCCAGAAGCTGAGTTAGAAACTGCGAGAAATTCTCTAAGCTTTAAGCCGTGGATGTTTATGGTTGGTTTGTTATTTATATTGTCGATAGGAGCGGTTGTTGCTGTGTGGCGAAATTGGGAAAATTTTCGGTCATCTCCTAATGATACTCCGACACCTTGGGAAAGTCCGATGATACCGACACCTTCTGAAACTCCTGTTTCTCCAGATGTGTAAAGATTTTTCTCGGCTAAACCTAAGCAGAACTTACTATTAAATAGTCGATCAAAAATTTACCTCAAGTTGAATGGATGTAAATTTAGGGTTGATTTTATGTAAAAATAAGAAAATTGTTAAGGCAAGTGTAATTTCTTCTGGGAGTTGCATTGAAATTTGTAAGAGAGAAAAATAAAAGGTTTTAATATATGAAAGTAGGCGATAAAGTTCGCGTTAATAATTCTGTTGTTATTTATATTCATCCTGAACATAAAGGACAACCATTTGACGTTAAAGATCAAGAAGGAGAAGTTATTGGAATTGTCAATGAATGGAAAGGCAGACCAGTTAGTGCTAATTTACCAATTCTTGTGAAATTTCCAGAAAAACTTAAAGTGCATTTTAAGGAAGATGAATTAGAAATTATCTGCTAAGTTCAGATAAATGGGGCAATCAGCTAATACGCATTTAAAATGTGTATTAGCAAGTCATTTCAGTTATCAGTTATCAGTTATCAGTTATCAGTTAACAGTCAAAAATTAATAATTATTAATTAAATAATTCAGCTTTATTTGTCTTCCCATTTCCAGATGAAAAAATTTATTTTTTTCCTTAAGGAGCAATCCTCTCCCTTTGAGTGAGACCTAATTATCAATTATCAATTATCCATTACCCATTATTAATTATCAATTATCAATTATCCATTATCCATTAATGAAAGTGTATTAGTTTTGAGAAAAAACCAAAAATATTGATATCGCCACGCATTTTTTGTAACTCTTGCTGATGCTGTTCAGCAATCATATAATACCACTCACAATAATTTTCAAATTCTTCTCTAGATTTTACCTCCTGATAAAAATCTTGAGTAGTTTGATATACTTCAAAAATTTCTGTAGGTGATGAATTTGCCTCTGGAATAATCCCTCTGAATTCTGGCTGCATCTAGAGAAACTCCTATGATTTATATATGCAAATATTTTGATTATAGCAGGATAAATTTTATCAGCTAAGTTTCTTTAATTACTGTATAGGATTTGTGAAAAAAATGTAGTAATTTTGTTTTTATACCCAATTTTTGCTTGGGTTTGGAGACCAAACCCCTACGATAAAATGTTACAATCTATTTAGGATTACTATAGCTAAAACCCAACACCTAATACCTAAGAGCTAAAATTTATTTGTATTAAAAATAGATGGAAATTATAACCAACCTCGCAACCAATAAACTACCATACCAATATATTCTTTCAAGGCTTTAGTAGAATTTTGTAAATTTGCAGCATCAGGAACAATATTTAACAAAATACCTTGCCAACTATCTTGTATTTCCTCTACATCTCTTTCAGTAACGATAAAATCTGTCGGTGCAGGAATTACTGGTATTTTTTGCTTTTTAAATATCAAAATAGAACGGGGAGTATGAAGCGCTGAAGTTACTAACAAAACAGAACCATTTATTTCTTTTGTTGCTAAAATTTGTTTAACATTAACAGCATTTTGATAAGTATTTAAAGATTCCTTATCCTCTAAAATAGCAGTTTTTGGTACTCCCATAGACTCTGCAATTTCTGCCATATCTGATGACTCAGGATTTCCTCCATCTTTCCAATCAATTCTACCTCCACTTAATATCAGAAAAGGTGCTTTACCTTCCTGATATAATCTTACTCCATGTAAAATTCTATCTCCTGCCTCACTAAAATCTACCCAAGGGCGAGGAGAATTAGCAGGTTTAATCCCACCTCCTAAGACAACAATTGCCTCTGCTGTGGGTAAATCTTTTTGCGGTAAATTTTGCCATTCTAAAGATTTAATCAGTCCTTGAGAAATCCAAGAATTACTAAATACAATTGTCACAGTAAATGCCATAAAAATTATCAATGCTGACCATTTCGGATACCACCATAACAATACAAAGGCTACCAACATTAGGATACAAGATAGCCCCAATGGATAGATAAATAATGGAAGTAATTTAGAGAGAAACAAGAACATTTGTAGATTGTTCAATAATGGATAATGGATAATGGATAATTGATAATTGATAATTACCTCTTCCTTTTAGGGAGAGGATTGAATAAAAGGAAAATTTTTTCTTGTTTCTCCTTTAAAGGAGAGGCTTTAAATCTTAATTATTCGGGAATTAGTATTTTTTCTTAGACCTAGAGGATATTTCACTAGGCCGTAAAAACCAACTGAGAATAGAAACACCACTACGTTCTTTAGGTGTGATTGGCCATGTTTTTCTTGGTTTTTCTGGTTTTTCTGGTTCTGGAGTATCTACTGGTTCAACATCAGTTTTTTCAGGGATTTCTGGTCTTGATTCTATTTGAGACCAAAACCCTAATAAACCTCCAGCAATGCCTCCAATTATACCCAAAATAATGCTCGATCTATTTGTATATCCTAGCAAGTTAAAGCTAATACTAAAAAATAGAGTTAATAATATTCCCGCAATAAAACCTGTTGATGTTGATGACTTATCCATGCTTGTTAATATTTTGTTATTGCTAAAATCATCTAATTGCTATTAAAAATTGGTATTTAATTGATACAAAAAAGTAAGATTACTAACTTTTGATTTGGCAACTTTGATTATAGCGGTTTTCAGAAAGATAGAATATACTTTTCATCAGAAAAACCATTGTAGGGACGTTCCATGGAACGTCCCTACTGTGTTCTACCTAATTGAAAACTGCTATAAATTTTTAGATATCAAGCAGTAAAAATTATTTAGATTTTGATTATATAGGGTTTTGTTGATTAATACGGCCATTAATTGAAATTCCTGGCTTTTAGCTTTTAGTCAAGAGGTATTCTATGGCCAAAATACTTCCTTCTTCTTAGCTATACTATCTCCTCTGAACTTCTCCGTTTTATAATTTCCTGGAAAAACTATCTCTCAACAAACTCAGGCCACAATTTTCAGATTACTGTTGTGGAGAGAATTATTTTCTATCACACCAATTTACATTTTCTGCTTTAAATTATTTTTTAAAAAAAATAATTAATAATTTAACTTCCCTGGCGGGAAGTCCCGCGCTCTCCCGCAGGGGAGCGTCGGGATGAAAGCCAGGGCCAAGATTCGAATACCTTCATAAGCTAAACGTTCATATGCCCTTGACAAGCTAGGTACATTTTTTTATTGTAAAGTCAAAAACAGGGGGAGGACATCACCTCTGTCTAAACAGCGGTCAGGGTTTCCCAGACTGAAGAGTCCCGCGTTCTCCCTTACGGGCAACGTCGGGAGTATGTCAATAAATTAAGAATATTAGGGGCAATACTTAAGAGGCGCGATCGCCGATTAAAAATATTGCCCCTATATTCACTTAGTAACATTGTTATTTTCAATGAAACAGGACTTACGCATTAGGAAGGATTTTTGGGCATTTGCCATTGCGTCGCTGTCGCTTGCTATCGCAAAGCTGCGCTTTTCATGTCGGCGACAGCCGAAACGCAATGACAGAATTTGGTTGTTTTGCGTAAGTCCTATGAAAATTAAATTATCCACCTAAACCCAAAACATTCTGTAATAGCATTTGGTCTTCACCCTTCAGTTGAAAGCGACCATTTTCAATATCTCTAATCCAACTTTGGCTTTTTCCTAATAGAGTTGCCAACTGTCTCTGACTTAACTGTTGATTTTTCCTGGCAACTATAATCTGTTCGCCACAGATCGCCGAAAGTTTTTTCGTTCTCTTACGCTTAGTCGTATAGCGCAACTTCTGTTTTTCAAATTCTGCTAAATGTCGATCCCATTCTTGAGGAAGTTGAAAGGAGAGAATACGAGCATTCATCAACATATTCCACTTACCCCTCGGACCATGATCTGTTAATCTCTGACTATTACTACCGTCATTGATCCAAAAATCTAAAGCTGCGTCACCATCATCTGGTAAAGCGGCTAGCTTTGCCCACATTGGTTGAATTTCCTGGGGATAAGTTACCGGATCAAATTCAGCTTTCAAACCATAATGGTTGAGAACTTCCAAATCACTTTCAAAAGTTTTAATGAGTCGTTTGCGATCGTCCCTAGATGAATATGCTTGTTTAACTTTTTCTTCTCCATAAGCAACTCGCATTAAGGTTGGTACAGTTAACCTTTGTTCCCTACCCATTTTAGTTTTGAACAATAACCATAAAAGCATTCGGGCAGTTCCTTCATGCTGCTGCCAGATACTCATCACAGTAGTCAATACAGACTTCGGTAAAATTCCATATTGATAGAATGCAGTGCGCTTTTTGCAAGCTTCTCTGTTGAGAAAATACTTAGCCCAGATACCAGCTCTAACTTTAAAAGTCAGACCAACAAGATGTTTGCCTCCTGTAGAATCTTCAGAAAAGTGATGTTCAATGTCTAAGATATGCCACAACGGACTTTCTGGCAAGGAAAAGGCATTTATTCTACCCTGTTGAGGCCAATCAATAGCAGTAGTAATTTGGCAAGGTTGTTGAGCGAGATTTTTAATCAAACTCAGTTTAGTTGCTTTCGATAAGTCTTTGCGTTTTTCTAGTCCCAGATATCTTTCTATTTGGCGATCGCTAATTACAAATTCTTGCTCCCATGGCTTGTCAATCACTGTTGCATGGGCAGCATAAATTAGGTGTATACAGGCTGCCCTGATATCCATTTCTGGCAGTTCTTGTTGAATATTATTGGATTTACACCTCAAATCTTTGATGCTAAAACTAATCGATCCCTGGCCTTGTTTAATAGTTCTTTGATAAATTAGCTTATCCTCTGCATCGACTGTCCAAGGTAGTGATTTTCTCTGAGTCAAAATGTTGCAAGCTTCCCAGATCACTATAGAAGAAGCAAAAGGAGTGTGCTTACCATCAGGAAATAAATCAGAGCTTGTGGGAGTTCTTGTTTCTGCCTTATATCGACCCTTTTTTGGTTGGATCGGAACAGGACTACTAATAGAACATTGAACTACGCACTGAGGTTCTTCATAATAACCCTCACAACTGTTACATAGTTCTGGATTAATCGAATATTGTTGATTTTTAACAGTTATTGCACCAGTTGGGCACTGAGTTTGGGGTACACAGGTAGCACATCCGGTACAGTTTTCAGTCATTTTGTGAGTCATAATACGCACCTGTTATTACTGTTGAGCAGTTAATTGTTAGTCGTACTCATTGTCATCTGGAAGTTGATTTCGCTACCTATAGAACCCCGCCCTGAAGGCAGAGGTTTGATTACTTTAAAATATGATGCCCCGCTTGCTGTACAACTAACTATTTCAGAAGTGAAAGTTTCAAGTCTTTTGTTTATGTAGACTTCTCCAAAAATACCGATTTGTGAACGGTAGAGTTAGGCTTTTATCACCTTTTCTGGAGCTGTCTTTTGACTTAAAGTTTTACTAAATTATAAATTAAGCTTTAATAATAAACATTAATATTTCATAAATCTTTTAGATTATATGTTCACAGTGAGCAAATTAATGTTTTTTTTATTTTTTACTAATTAGAATTAGTGGATTTAGACATTTAATTTGCAAGATTTAGTAATTACAAGAATCTTATTGTTAATAATTGTTAAACAGAAAAAATAGAGGGGTAATAAGATAATTTTTACTAAAAAACATCTAAATCGGATTTTTACCCCCAAAATTAAGTTCAAATATTGTAATTATTGAGACTACTGGATAAAATTTAGATCGAGTTTTTTAGCTGAATGATTGCCTCGATTATCAACTGATACTCTACCTCTAGGAAGACGAATATTTTTTTGTTTAAGAATCCTCCTAACCTGAGTTCCACTAAGTTTAATTCCTGTTTTTTGAGCAAGATAATTTGCTAAACGTTCTCCGCTCCACTTACTACATTGATAACCTAAATTATTAGGAGATTTTTGTGTAACTTCTATCAATAATTGAATATATTCTTCTGTGGCTTTGCGAAAGTTTCCATGTTCTCGCTGATCTCGTAAACTATCTAATTTATCTGGGTCTCCATGTACACACCAATAAGCAACTGTTCTATAAGAACAACCTATAAAATCAGAAATCTCTGAATAAGTTTTGCCGTCATTCAAGAGAAGTAACATCAAAACTCTTTCTCGAAAATGAGAGCAACTACCCTCTCGTAAGGCTTTCTGCAATCTTTTCTTTTGCATTGAACTGAGAAAATCTTTTGCAGGCATAATCGCTACCTTAATTTAACAACTTTAATGCAACTTAGCTGTACACTATCTATAAATCCGCTTTTTCATACCCTCTGTTTGAGAATATCAGCACAGTTCCAGACCAAGAAAAATCTTGCTTTTGATAGTCTGCTGCACTCTAATTTAAGTAGGATTATATAGATTATCTGTGTATAGTTACTTAATACTTGGGCATTCTGCTTGACATCAAGCTCATACAGTATTAAAATCTGACAAGTAGATGTTGAATTTTTCCGACCTCCTGTAGAGGCACTTCCCTTTCAACTGAGGCCGTCGGTGGCGCTCATTCACAAGTATTAAACGATCAATCTGACCGCTTTTTTCAAATTTATTGATAGACGATATTCAGGGTAATCATAAGTTCTGAGGTTAAAACTATTAAAGAAGTTGGAGGATGAGAGAACTATTGTCAAAAGTGCAATAGTAGGGGTGAGTTTTAGTTGAAATTTTCATGTTCACCCTAAAATTAAATAAATCTGCTCTAATGCAGAGTTTTACTGTGTCGGTACAGTAGGAACTAAACTGTAGAAAATTCTGACAGCTTATTTCTTGTTGCTGACATCTTAGCAATGGTTAAAAGGTTGAACAAATTATTCTCCTGACGATTAAAGTTCCTGAGAATTACTTTGACAGCATTGTAATAGTGTTTAAATGTTTGACAATTAGCCTAACTAATTAGCTAAAATCTGCTCCAATTCTACATACAGTTTTCCATAGATGGCTGTGAACCGTTAATTACTCTTCGTCTTTAATTAACAGCATATTAGTTTTTGAGATATTTCCTGTAAAATAGCCAACAGTTTATTTTGCAATAGTTAGGCAGGTTGAGTTAAAATGAGATAATATCATGTCCGGATAATTACTGATAAAAAAACTTGCTCCTCTTTAATATTTGAAAACTTCCTCTTCTTCCCTCCTGACTCCTGTACGGACTTTGCATGCAGCTTCCCTACGACTCCTATCTCCTATCTCCTATCTCCTGTCTCCTGTCTCCTGTCTCCTGACTCCTCCCTAATTATTTATAACTGTTCAACCGGACATTATATAAGTACCTGCGCTAAATTAACTTAAAATTTTTCAGAGAGTAGGGAGTAGGAAAAGGGTCTGCTGAAAAAATGGGTTGGTCGGGGTAGGACAGGGGACGCGGAGACACGGAGACACGGAGATGGGGGAGAACAGGCAAAGGTTTCGGTCATTTTATGTGCAGAAATTTTCTGGAATTGCAGCAGAAAATCTCAGTAAATTGATGCCAATCAGCAACCCTTAACGAAGTCATAAGTCAGAAGTTGTTTTTGTAAGGGGAATTTATGCCCCGCTCCAAAAACGTTTCGCCTTAAAAGGCGGGGTTTTAGACCCAATTATTTTGATAACTACGGGAGCAACTGAATATCAAAAGCTCCATTACCTATCCTAACTTTTACCTTTATGAACGCAAATCCTACTTAACCTTAACAGTAAATATACAAATAATTTAGCTTGACTACTTATTTTCCCTAGATAGTCAAACCTTGATAATTAATTCAATACTTCTAAATATAAACTACAGCAGTTTTCCTGCACGGTAAACTAATGTAGAGACGTTGCATAAATCCCTACAAAGTTTTGGTTATCGCTGTGTGGTTCATCAAGAAAGAAAAGTGCTGTAATGCCTATAAATTTTTGGCGGTGATAGCATTCGATCATTAGACCTCTTGCAAAAGTTTTAATTAAATCAATTCAAGATATGAAATAAAAAATGCCATCTCCCTATTCCCTATTCCCTATTCCCTGACTTCTGCAAGAAGTCGATTGTAGATTTTGCATTTTCTAAAGCTACACCAGTTATTGCAGGATGGCGGAAATAAGTAATCGGCGACAAAAGACTCAAAGCCTTACCAATCAAAACTTCTGACTTCTGTACAGGTAATTTCCTACGGAATGCTGTGCAAAAATGAATTACCCCTACATTAGAATAGATGAACTCGCGACTGTGTAATTTTGAAAGTTCAGATAAAGTTCATAATTTTG
This sequence comes from Trichodesmium sp., assembly GCA_051439685.1. Classification (GTDB taxonomy): domain Bacteria; phylum Cyanobacteriota; class Cyanobacteriia; order Cyanobacteriales; family Microcoleaceae; genus Trichodesmium. Next base: position 3,767 of record JBFRWR010000824.1, on the reverse strand, counting down.
AGGCGAGTTCCTACTGTTACCACTATGACAAAATTGGCAAAATAATGATGTTAGGGTGTTAACATCTCTAGAAATTTAGGGACTTCAGGTTTCTTATAGAAAGTAGTTAGTCAAGATACCTAAACCTGAATCCCAAAAATTTCTATATTAATTTCCCAAATTATTCTTCTGCAGGTGCATGGGTGAAGCATTTCTTGCCGCAAATATTAGCGCAAGCTTCACATCCAATGCAATCATCTGCATTAGCAATAGTCATTACTTTTCTCAATACTTCATCATCATCATCTTCATCATCATCTACAAACTCTCCATGCTCATTTAGTGGTCTAAGTTCTAGAACGTTTCTATGACAAACTTTGAAACAACGACCACAACCTAGGCACTTGTTCATGTCAATAGATTCGACATATTGAGGAGTCCAAGCTGTACCACCTTTAGTTAAAGCTGTTAATGTTGCCATCGGTTCTTCTCCTTTATTAGTAGACTAATTTTTTTGTTTTGTTGCTTGTTGCATCTTTTTATATAATAACTATTCGGTAGTACAAAAAAGTGTTTTTTTATACTTTTTTTAGAGTTTTAGCTAATATTTTTTCGGCCATTTATTGGGGCTTTATTTGTTAGAAATAATTTGCAATTAATCACCAAAAATATAATCTATATATCCCCAAAAAATGAAAAAATTTTATTTATTTATTCTGGTTTAGCATGAGTTTTATAGGTAATTTAACTCATGCTATTTAGGACATCAAATTTTATCCATAATTGTAAGAATTCAGCTATTAGCTAGCCTCTTTACAGATAAGCTTTCCTGGGGAATGCTATGCAAACACTATCAGCTATTGTTTTGGTGTATTATCAAAGCTTAATTAATTGAGTCAGAAGTAAGCATTCAGCTATTAGCAGTCAGCGGTCAGCTAATAGTCGAGCAAACCTACAGAACTGATGAAAATTAGCTGATGATTTTTTTCTTGATACTTCACTTTTTGGAGATTAATTACTCCTGACAAACAGGATACGTTAATAACTCATAGCTAATAGCTGTTTGCGCAGCATTCCGCAGGAAATGCTTACCCCTAATTAGACTATTTATTCGCCTTAACTGGAATTAATATTTCAAATACAGTACCTCCATTTGGATGAGATAGACATTTCAATTTACCTCTATGTTTTTCCACAACAATTTGGTGAGAAATTGACAACCCTAAACCAGTACCTTTACCTACTGTTTTTGTCGTAAAAAATGGATCGAAAATACGTTTTTGGACAGATTCAGGAATACCATGACCATTGTCAGAAATAGCAATTTTCACATAATTATCATCTATTTCCGTTTTAATAGTAATTATCCCAGGATTGTCTTGTTCTTCTAGAGCATCTATTGCATTAGCAATAATATTCATAAATACTTGATTTAATTGACTGGGATAACACTCAATATCAGGCAAATTTCCATATTCTCTAACAATAGTAGTTTCTGTTGATTTTTTTGTAGTTTTGAGGCGATGTTGCAAAATCAATAAAGTGCTATCTATACCAGAGTGAATATCTACTTTTTTCATCTCTGACTCATCAAGACGAGAGAAGTTTCTCAGAGATAAAACTAGCTCTTTAATTCGATTTGCTCCTAGATTCATAGAATCAACAATTTTAGGCAAATCTTCCATTAAAAAATCTACTTCACACTCTTCCGCAAAATCTTTAATTTCTGCCACAGGTTCTGGATAGTTTTTTTGATACAATTGCAGTAGATTTAATAAGTCTCTAATATAGTTATTTGTATGGAGAATATTGCTATAAATAAAACTGATAGGATTATTAATTTCATGGGCAATACCAGCAACCATTTGACCCAAGCTAGACATTTTTTCTGCTTGTACTAATTGAGCCTGAGTATTTTGCAATTCTTTTAATGTTTTCTCTAATTGTAATGCCCTTTCTCGTTCCCGTTTTTCTGATTGTTGTAAGGCAATTTCTGCTTGTTTTCGTTCTGTGATATCCCTGATAATTGCTAATACTTCATCTACACCACTTTTGACATAACGAGCCTCATAATGATATGTATTTTGATTGATAACAGTAGAATATTCTGCTGCTTGGACTTGATCCGTTTTGAGGGTAAGCTTTAAATAGTGTCTAGTCCAAATAGCTAAATCTTGGGGAAATATTTCTTCTATAGTTTTGCCTAATACTTCTGATGCTGTGGGGGCATTTGCATCATCTTTTGATGGGTAGTAGTCCAGAAAAACACCTCTAGAATTGAGGCGTAACATTAAATCAGGAATAGCATGAAGCAGACTATGGTTTCGTTGTTGACTTTCTTGTAGTGCTTCTTCTACTCGCTTGCGTTCGGTGATATCAAATCTAATGGCTAAGTATTGATACGGTTGGCCAAGATCGTTTAAAAAAGGGACAATAGTAGTATTTACCCAATAATAACTACCATCCTTGGCTCTATTTTTAATTTCTCCTCTCCAAACTTTACCGGAACTGATAGTAGACCATAATTCTCTAAAAAATTCTGGGGAATGATATCCAGAATTAAGGATACGGTGATTTTTGCCAATTAGTTCTTCCCTGGAATATTTAGATATTTCATAAACTTTATCATTCACATATTGAATGATACCTTTGCGATCTGTAATGGCAACGATCGCTGCTTGATCTATGGCAAATTTGATGTCCGATAGTTCTTTGAGAGTTTTTCGTAGTATTGCTTCTAGTAGGCGACGTTCTGCTATTGCCCTACCATAGTTCGTTAGGTTTTGTTGATTATGATTTTTTTCAATTAAAGCTCCTACCATCTGGTTGACATCGTAGTAGTTATAGGTAGATTGATTGAGAAGTTGATTAGCTTCCATTGTTTGTTGTTACTCCTTATGAGATTGTGATGCACTGCTGATAATTTTGACTTCGCTTTTAGGGTTGAGCAGGATTTGTAGCTTTTGGAGTCTCAACCTGTGAATGCAAGGCCAAATGTTTGTTGTTTACCTACTGAATTTTTGGTAAATAGCCAGATAGTAGTACAAACTTATCAAATTCTTAGATTAATATTAAGAGCATATAATTTTCTTACTTTTTAGTTTAGTTAAATTAATTACCAATTTCTAGATGTTTAAGTAAACATTTATGTCTGATTGTTAACTAAATATTATCGAAATATTAAGATTTAATGCAGTTATTATTGATCTGAAAATTTCTTTAAAAGCTTTTTTCTCAAGAGAAAAGGGTATTTTTAAAGATTTAATTTTTTGTACTGCCTTAATTATTTTCTCAGGTTTCATGGGAACTAAAAATAAGATTTAAGCATCAATTTTTTTGATTAGATATTTATTTATGTGCTTTGTATTGAAAAATACTTTTTTTTAGCTCCTTTTAGTATATAGGACAAAACTAAAAAACTGTAATGACTGGTAAGGCAAACTGGTTTCTCCATCCTTCTAAAAATTGAGGTAAAAAGTACGCCTGATATCAAATCTCACAAATTTTCTACATTTTTTTGCCGAGGAGAATAATATAGAATCCAGGTAATTATATCATGTCCGGATAAGAGCGATCTGGAAAAAACTTGCTCCTCTTTAATAGTTGAAAACTTCCTCTTTAATACTTAAAAACTTCCTCTTCTTCCCTCCTGACTCCTGTTGGGACGTTGCATCCAACGTCCCTACGACTCCTATTTCCTATCTCCTGTCTCCTGTCTCCTGTCTCCTGACTCCTCCCTAATTATTTATAACTGTTCAACCGAACATGATATAAGGTCATCACTTATG
>JBFRWR010000823.1:0-21078 GCA_051439685.1 Trichodesmium sp. | reverse complement strand
TAACTGCGGGAAGTGTTTTGTTTCAAACTTCTGGCAGTGGAGGAATAGGTTTAATTGATGAACCTTTGCGTTTGGATGTGGAAAATTTAGAGGCAGTTTCTGGCAGTGGAGGGGTGTTTTTTGATGTAGGAAATATCAATATTGGTGATGTGAGTGAGGATGTGGATGGTATTGTTACTGCTGGAGGAGATCTTAATATTAAAAGTGAAGGAGATGTGACTTTAACGGAAACTATGTCTACTCAGGAAATAGTAGAGAATAATTCAGAAGCAGACATATCCCCCCCTTCTCCAGGGGGGTTAGGGGGGATCGAAACAGTTGAAGCTACAGAAAATACAGAAGTTACTAATACAAATGGTGCGATAAATATTGAAGCGACAGGAGATATTATTGCTACGGGTAGTGGAATAAAAGGTGGTGGAGAAAGTGTTTCTTTGTCTGCTACTAATATTACGATCAATGATCAATTTGATGAAACTTCTGGGGATGCGGATGTTAAGTTGGAGGCGACAAATGATATTACTGTTGAGGATATAGAGGATGATGTGTTGGAATTTCTGCCAGGGAGTGGTGAGATAGAATTTCGTGCAGATGTGGATGGGGATGGAGTTGGTATTGTAGAGATGTTGGATAATGAGGCGGATGTTGGAAGCGATCCGAATACCTTTGAGAATGGTGCGGATACTATTAAGACCAATGGGCGGAATTTGACTATTGCGGGCGCTGGTATTAGTTTGGGAAATATTGATACTTCTTGGTTGCCTATTTATTCTCGTGAGGGTGAGGAGTTGTTGGCAACTATAGATGTAGATGAAGGGGGACCAATACCAGAAGAAGGTACGGAAGGAACTGCAACCTTTACTTTTACTGTAGATGGTGACTTAGAAACTATCGAAAATCTAGATATACGCTTTTCTGCGGAACATACTTGGGATGGAGACTTAGAAGTTTATCTCGAATCACCTGAAGGAAATGAAGTAATGTTGTTTACTGGTGTTGGTGGTAGTGGACAAAACTTTCAGGATACAGTATTGGATGATGATGCTTCTACAAGTATTGACTCTGGTAATGCTCCATTTGATGGTACATATAGTCCCCAGGAAAGTTTAGCAGAATTTAATGGAGAAAATCCCAATGGAACTTGGACTTTGAGGGTGACAGATACCTATCCCACAGCAGATGATGGCACTTTATACAGAGCAGGTGATGATGCTGAATGGGGAACAACTGCCATAGGTACACAACTATTGCTGCGTACTCCTCTTGTTGAGATTATTCAGAGTGCTGGGGGAAGAGGAAATGGAAATGGTGGAGCGATAAACCTAGAAGCAACTCACAATAATATTAGTGTAGGAAATATTCGTAGTTTGAGCGAAACTGGTGATGGGGGAATAATTGACCTGAAAGCTAACAATAATATTATTACAGGGTTCATTAATTCTAGTTCTCGTCAAGGAATTGGGGGTGATGTTAACCTTAATTCTATCTCTGGCAATATTAATACATTTTCATTAGATACCTCATCTTTTGATGGAGATGGGGGTAATGTGGAAATTAAGGCAGTAGGGGATATTACTACAGCAGATATTATTACAGATGCGGGTGAAAACGATGATAGTGGGAATGCTGGTAATATCAACATAGAAAGTACAGAAGATATTATTACAGATGCGGGTGAAGTTATTCTTGAGTATGGATATGTAGAAGAAACTAACGATGATAGTGGGAATGCTGGTAATATCAACATAGAAAGTACAGAAGGTTCAATTGATACTACAGCAGGTTCAGTTTCTGCTCGTTCAGTTTCAGGGGATGGAGGAGATATTACGCTCTCTGCTGGGGGTAATATTCAGACCTCAAGTTTAGACTCCTCATCTTCGGGTAGGGGTAGTGGAGATATTGCTACATCAGGAAATATTTCTGTCGGAAATATTACTCAGACTGCGGGTGGAGATGCTACTATTAGTAACTTTGCTGGAGGTGATATTAGCATTGGAAGCTTAAACTTATCATCATCAGGGGAAGGTAGTGGAGATGCTGGAGACATTAATATCTCAGCCGATGGTAATATTCAGACGGCATCTATATCAGGTCAAAATATTACCATTGAAAGTCAAAGTGGTAGGATTAATACCTCAGCAGGTTCCCTCAATACCAATTCATCTAACCAAGATGGAGGAAATATTGAAATTACTGCCGATGGCAATATCAGAACTGCATCTATATCAGGTCAAAATATTACTATTCACAGTAGTAGTGGTAACATTAATACATCCTTGAAGGACGGAGATTCTAGTATCAATGCTTATTCATCGAATGAAGATGGAGGAAATATTGAAATTACTGCCGATGGCAATATCAAAACTGCATCTGTATCAGGTCAAAATATTATCATTGAAAGTCAAAGTGGTAGGATTAATACCTCAGAGGGTTCCCTCAGTACCAGTTCATATAATCAAGACGGAGGAAATATTGAAATTACTGCCGATGGTAATATTCAGACCTCAAGTTTAGACTCCTCATCATTTGGTGAAAGTGGAGATGGAGGAAATATTAATATTACCAGCAATAATGGAAATATTACTCTTACCAGTGGTGATACATTTACATCCACAAATATTCCTACTATTATCAACTCATCCTCAGAAAATGGCACTGCTGGAGATTTCACTATCAATTCAGAAGGACTAATCACTGTAGCAGGTCAAGTCCTTGCTACCGGAAATACTCAGGGAGGAAACATCAACTTAACTAGCAAATCATCAGATGTAAATAGCAGTTTAGCTATCTTTAATCTTACATCAGAAAACGGCACAAACGGCAATCTCAATATTACTGCCAACAATGGTAGTATTAATATGGGGGAACTCAGTGGTTCACGAAACATTACTATCGCTGATGGGGGAAAAAGTGATGGAGTGAGCGATCGCCCCAATGCTAAGATAACCTTAGATGCGGACAAAATCAATGAAAAAAGTGGAGAAGTAAGTCTGCAAGCACATAACGACATTACAATTGATGAATCTATTAATACTGAGGACATTTCCCAGCTAGAACTAAGAGCTGGACGCGATATTAATATTAACGCCGACATTGATACCTCCAGTAGCAACGGCGATATTAGTCTGAGCGCCAATGACCAAGGAGCAGACCTCCAATATCGGGGTAAGGGAGCAGGAGATATAACAATGGCAGCAGGAACAACTATCAATGCAGGTAGTGGAGAAATTTCCATTTCAATAGGCAACTTAGTAGAAGCAGAAGTAGGAGATATTACCTTAAGTAACCTCCAAACCACAGGAAATCTTACAGTAGATGCTAACGGCGGTAACATTTTCCGCAGCTCAGAAAATTCTCTAATTACTGCTGGTAATGGTGCTTTTCAAACCGAAGGGACAGGAAGTATCGGTACACAGACAGAACCACTCAATATTAGTCTGGAAAACTTATCAGCAAGGAGTGGCAGTGGAGGAGTATTTTTCAACTCACCCAACCAAGGACTTAACATAGGAAATGCTAGCAATGTTATCTCCGGAATTTCTACCCAAGACGGCGGTGACATAAAAGTAACAGCTAAAGGAGATATTACTGTTACCGAATCTTTATTTACTGCATCTATTGAGCGATCGGCAGCTAATGAGCAATCGGGTAATATCACCCTTGAGAGTACAGAAGGTAGCATTAATACAACTGCTACTAATCTCAACTCTTCATCCATTAATGGTAACGCTGGTGATGTGGAATTATCTGCATCTGGCGATATCAACACAGCCAATATTTCTGCATCTTCCGAAAATGGTAATGGTGGTAATATTACAATAGCTAGCGAGAATGGTTCTGTTGATACTACTGGGGGGTTCATCAGCTCTTATTCTAATAATGCTACAGCAGGTAATGTGGAATTATCTGCATCTGGGGATATCAAGACGCGAGATATTAATACATATTCTGGAAATCTTCAAAAGAAGAAAAACCCCACTAATGATCGAAAACCTAATGACGGAAATGGCGATCAAAATCCTAAGATAGAGTTAGAAGGTAATGGTCAAGGTGGTAATGTTACTATAACTAGCAAGAATGGTTCTGTTAACACTACTGAGGGTTGGATTAGTACTTATGCTAATGGTGAGGCAGGTGGTATTACGATAACTGCCTCTGGGAATATCAATACGGGATATATTGATTCATACTCTGATGATGGTACCGGTGGTGATGTTACTATCACTAGCGATAATGGTTCTGTTGACACTACCAACAGTTGGATTAGCTCTTATTCTTTTAATGGTAGTGCAGGTGATGTTGATATATCTGCCTCTGAGGATATCAATACTGGAACTATTGATTCATCTTCATATTCATCTTCATACTTTGATGAGAGTGAAGATGTTAGCAACAGTTCAGGTGAGGGCAATGGTGGTAACATTACTATAACTAGCGATAATGGTTCTGTTAACACTACCAGTGGTTGGTCGATTAGCTCTTATTCTGATAATGGTAAGGCAGGTGATGTTGATATATCTGCCTCTGGGGATATAAATACTGGCTCTATTGATTCATACTCCTATGAAGGTCAAGGGGGAAATATTAATATTACATCCACTGGCAATATCACTACCAACAATATTGAGTCCTATGGGGGACTACAAAGTGGTAATATTAGTATCAGTAGTAAAAGTGAGATTAACACTGCAAATCTCACCACCCAATCTGAGGCAGGTCCGAGTGGGAATATTCTGGTTAATAGCAAAAATGTTGCTACAGGTAATTTGCAGTCACTTGGTAGAACAGCAGCAGGTCAAATTAAAGTCACAGCTAATGATGGTTCCATCCGCACAGGAAATATTGAATCTATTTCCACTGAGGGTGAAGCAGGTGGTATTGATTTGAATGCAAGTGAAGACATTGAAACGGGGGATCAGACTGTTAATACTACTGAAGGCGATGCCAGTATCAATAACGAAGCTGGAGGTGATATTAATACTGGAGACCAAACTGCTACTACCGAAAATGGAGATGCTATTATTGATAATGATGCTGGACGTGATATTAATACCGGAGACCAAATAGCTACTACCGAAAATGGAGATGCTATTATTGATAATGATGCTGGACGTGATATTAATACCGGAGACCAAACTGCTACTACCGAAAATGGAGATGCTATTATTGATAATGATGCTGGACGTGATATTAATACTGGAGACCAAATAGCTACTACCGAAAATGGAGATGCTATTATTGATAATGATGCTGGACGTGATATTAATACTGGGGAGCAAATTGCAATAGGTGATACAACAAGTATCACTAACCAACCAGGCGGAAATTTGAATACTGGAGAAATCATTGAAATTAGTCCGCCACCAGGACTAACAGTAAATACTGTACCACAACCATTACCACCAACACCAGTAACTCCAGAACCTGCGTCTAATTTAGTGCAACCACCAGTAACTGTAGAAACCGCGTCTAATTTAGTGCAACCACCAGTAACTGCAGAAACCGCGCCCAATTTAGCGCAACCGCCAGTAACTCCAGCACCTGCACCTAACTTAGTGCAACCCCCAGTAACTCCAGTACCCATACCTGAAAATATTCCTCCATCTAACAACTCAGTCTTAAATTCTGCCACAACTACTACTCTCCAATTAGTCCAGAGTGACAGTACGATCACTACCACCAATAATCCTAATCTCCCTAACCAACAGAGCGTAGAGCAAGAAGCAAATCTAAATACAGATACCACCACTGCATTAGGAAACATCAATATTATCAATAGCACTCCCTTAACTGTGACAGCTAATTTTCAAACATTAGCCAACATAGAACAAAATCGCAATAACCAATTTACTAACTACTTTGGGTCAAACATATCACCTCAAGTTACATCTATACAAAATATTCGGGAAGTTCTCGAAGATATCGCTCGTCAAACAGGCAACAATTCAGCTATTATCTATGTCACCGCATACTCAGAAGGATTACAACTCATATTGTATACACCAGGTGGCGACCCCATTCTCAAAACTATTCCTGATGCTAACCGTAAAGAACTAATCAAAGTTGTGTTAAAGTTCCGGGGAGAAATTACAAATCCTTCCCGTCGTTTTACTGATAGTTACCTACCACCAGCACAACAATTATACGATTGGTTAATCAGACCTCTATCAGCAGAATTAACAGCAGCAAATATTGACACCCTAATATTTAGTATGGATGAAGGTTTACGAAGTTTACCTGTTGCTGCATTACACGACGGAGAACAATTTCTCATTGAAAAATACAGCCTTAGTTTAATTCCCAGTATTAGCTTAATGGATACCAATTACCGACCGCTGCAGAATACTCAAATTTTAGCAATGGGAGCAAGTGAATTTATCGAGCAAAGTGCATTACCAGCAGTACCCATAGAATTAGAAACTATTTCTCAGAACTTATGGCAAGGTAGTGCATTCATCAATGAAAACTTTACCCGCAATAACCTTTTAACTCAGCGGCAAAATTATCCTTATCCTATTATTCACCTAGCAACTCACGCAGAGTTCCAACGAGGGAAAGCTAATAATTCCTACATTCAGCTCTGGGGTGAAGAGCAACTACGCTTAGACGAAATGCGGGAGTTAGGTTGGAATGAACCCCCTGTAGAATTATTAGTATTGTCAGCTTGTCGCACTGCTTTCGGTGACAAAAATGCCGAATTAGGTTTTGCTGGGTTAGCAGTTGCAGCAGGAGTCAAGTCAGCTTTGGCTAGTTTGTGGTATGTGAGTGATGAGGGTACATTAGCGTTGATGACAGAATTTTATACCCACCTGAATCATAGCGAGATTAAGGCAGAAGCACTACGAAACGCCCAGTTAGCAATGTTGCGAGGAGAGGTAGTTATTCAAGAAGGGGAGTTAAGGGGAAGTGGAACTCGTGGTTCGGTGGCGTTACCGTCGGCGTTAGGGAAGTTTACGAATCAAAATTTATCTCATCCTTATTATTGGTCTGGGTTTACTATGATTGGAAGTCCTTGGTAATTAATAATTAATAATGGATAATTGATAATTAGACATCTGGTGATAATCAAAAATAAAATTAGTTATCGCGTAGAAATCATAAATTGTTTCCCCTCTCAGGAGGGGTTATATAGAATCCGGTTATATAATATATGTTCATAACTAGACTTTAATATTGAATCTCCCCACACTCCCCACACCCCCTAATCCCGTAAGTATATAGTAAGTATTCAACCGGATTCTATATTAGGGGTGGGTTCCCTACTCCCTCTTTTGCGGAGAGGTCTATTGATAATTAATAATATCATGTCCGTTTGTGTCGTTTGTGTAAAAGTCAGCGTGGATATCTACAGGAAACTTAAGTTTTTTTCTTACCTGTTGCCTGTTGCCTATTTACTATACAAGACCGATGCTACCGGACATGATATAATCTCTTTTTTGCTATTCCCTTCATTTCATTTCTATAGTGCTACGCGCTAGGTAATCGGGAATATAGCGTTTCTCAAGCAACGTGAGGTACAGTTGTTTTTCTGATTTGCTATTCTCTATTCCCCCATCTTCCCTAAACCCTAAACCCTACTCCCTATTCCCAAAAAAAAGGAATTTTCTACCTCACCAGTATGGGAATTGCTATAGTCCTACTTAAACATTTTCAGGATGAAAAAATGCGTCAAAGCTACTCTAGATAAGGGAATTACGTCGATGCCCTAAAAATTCCGAAAACCCTTGGTAATTCAGGATTTATACCTTTTTGACGTAAAACTCTTTACCTGTCAATGTTTGAGCCTATTTTCAGGCTCTCTTATGTTTAAGTCCCAATAGTAAAGTTTCAAAGAGTTTCCCGATTTATAAATGTCCAGACTCTCAATGCGTAGCACTATAGAAACAAATTTTCCTTAATAATCTTAGGGACATCTGAAGGACAAAAAATTTTTTTTGAGAAAACTATTGCAATTAAAATTTTTTGTGTTAGTATATATAAATGTGAGTGCATGGGTCGATGCCCGAGTGGTTAATGGGGGCGGACTGTAAATCCGCTGGCTACGCCTACGCTGGTTCAAATCCAGCTCGGCCCACTCACAATCAGGATTGAAACTAAAACGCCCGTGTGGCTCAGTGGTAGAGCACACCCTTGGTAAGGGTGAGGTCACGAGTTCAATCCTCGTCACGGGCTTTAAGAAATTAATAAATTAAATTACTATTAATTAACCTAATTATTCCAGTATTTCTTACCATAATTATCAAAGGTAGCCTATTTTGTTTTTGATTAAGGTAATCATTTAGACTAGATCGGTGAGTCTAAAATCTTAACTGATGAATATGGCTAATATAATAATGCTAAAAAAACTTTAGTATATAATTTGATGTCAATTCAAATATAATATTAAAGTTAGATAGACTTGCCTAAGCAAAAGTCTAGCATAATTAATAAAATATTTTTTAGGGAAGGTGGTATGACACCTACAAAGCTGTCAGATTCAGAAAAATTAGAAATTGTTGAACTGTATCAAACAACTGAAGAGAACACTATAACTCTGGCAGACCGCTATGGAGTTAGTAGTTCGACAATTAGACGTATATTGCAAGGTAGTATACCAGAAGATGAATATAAAGAGTTAGTTCAACAAAAGCAAAAGCGTCCATCTCGTTCCTCAAAAAATATTTCTCATGCTCATGGTAGTGATGAGTTGAATGACTCAGAAACTGGGGAAAGTACCAAAACAGTAGAAAAATATCAGGAAAATGAAGTAACTAAGATAGTTAGAAGACAACGCCAATCTTCATCTTCATCCTCATCTAATTCTCCTGAAAATACTCAACTTACAGAATTTCCTAAATTATCTTTGGATTCTCAAAGCAATTATAAATCAAAGGATAAAATAGAGATTAATTCTGATCTACCTAATGAACAAATAGAAGATATTCTGGCAGTAGATTTACTAGAACAACCTCAAAATTTAGAAGATTTTGATGATGATTTAGAAGATTTTGATGATGATTTTGATGATGAAGATAAGTTTGATTCTGAAGAAGATTTAGAAATTCCCTATAATATATCTATTCATAATTCTAGTTCTTCAGAAGTTAAAGTTTATAATCTTACTGAGTCGGTTTTACCAAAAACTTGTTATATAGTAGTAGATAAATTTACAGAATTAGTAACTAGACCTCTAATGGCTTTTGGTGAATTAGGACAAATACCTGTTGAAGAGTCTCAGGAAAAAACTTTGCCAGTTTTTGATAATCATCGAGTAGCTTATAGATTCTCAGCTCGTAACCAAAGAGTTCTGAAAGTTCCTGATGGGAGAATGTTGCAAAAAACTACAGCTTATTTGCAAGCTAAAGGAATTACTCGCTTATTAATTGATGGGCAAGTCTACAAGCTATAATTAGTAGGTTATGATTAGTTAATGTTAACTAACATCAGGCTCAAGCATCAAGTTGTTTTTAGATAAAATTAAAAATCTTCTTGATGATTTTTGATTTGCCCGTTCCTCAAAAGGGGTGGAATAAAAATTGAACTAATTAAGACTCCTATACTGACACTAAAGGATAAAATTAATCCTACAGGAATTTTGATTGAATGAAAACCTATAAACTTTAAAGATATTGGGGTAGCATTCTGAACCGAGAGAATGGCAATCCCACTTACCCATAATGCGAGTATTATACTACCGAGAATCGGCGGGATAAATTTTTGCATGAAAATACCTAACTTACAATATGATTACTAATTACAATAACATCAATTAGCAAAAAAATCAAACTGATGTTAACTAAATAATATAAATTAAATAAATTAATTAATCTTAATTTGTAAACTAATAAATGCTAGTTCCTTTAACTCGTCAAACCTTTGAACAACTAATTCCAATTGTAGCTACAAGCGATCAATACACATATTATTGGGGGAAATTATCTGATGTTTTGAAACGCGCTATAATCTCTGTTATTTCCGTATTAACAATTCTTTTAATTAATGTATTTGTGCATGATGATGGAGACCCTTTATTTTTAGTAATTGGTATTACTGCTGGTATCTATTGGTTGTGGGGACCTATTTTCTCGGCTAGTTTTCGCAATCGTGAATTGAGAAGATATCCATATTGTGGTTTATGGCAGGGCCGAGTTTTAGATATATATATTACTGACGAAGTAGTTGGTCAAGAAGAAACAGTTAATAAAAAAGGGGAACTAATGATAGTAGAAAATTTAGAGCAACGGATAAATTTAGAAGTAGGAGATAAAACAGGATTTAACTTTCAAATTCAAGTTCCTTTACGTCGTCATCATCAAGGAATTTCTAGGGGTCAAGTAGCTGTCATGTTAGTAATGTCTTATCAAGAAAATTTGGAATCAATTGCTAAGTGTTCTGATGTTTATCTTCCTACGGCAAATTTATGGGTTAGTGATTATCCATATTTAAGAAGAGATGCTTTTATCGAGGTAATTAATCAAGTTCGTTCATCTAGGAGAAAAAATCAACAAAGTCAACCAAGTAACATCAGATTTAATTAAAGTAATTATCAATTTCCAAAAAATCCTTTTTTATTCAAAATAGACAAGTTGTAAGTAGAATTAAAATTGAGATATATCGACCTTTTTAGTAAAAAATATTTGATATTTAATCAAATATAAGAGATTGAAAAAAATAAAATAATTAATAATTAAATACAGCGGATTCTAAGCAGAAGAAGTACAAATATTAACGATAAAACCTTTGTAGCATAGGTATCTTGCCTGTAATAGCTTTACCACACTGAAATGAAATAGGTTGTAATGTATTTTTACTCTCTATCTACTTACCAAAAAATGAGGTCTAAAGCCTCCCATTTTAAGGGGATAAAAAAATCTTTAACTCAGTATTTGAAGCCATTAACTTTAGTCAGAGGTTCACTGATAACACAGTTCCTCCGCAGGAGGCTTTTTATGTGCGTAGCAAACTGTTAACGCAGTTCCGACCATAAGAGGCTAACTGATAACTGCAATGACCTATCATACCAATTTGAAAAAATAATGTTACGAATAGTAAGAGCGATAAAAATACTTTACAGAAGCTGCCCCTTTGACAAAAAAGATGATTTACTCCCTAAAAACAGGTATTAAAGCTATTCATTCTGACTCCTGACTCCTGACTCCTAAGAAATAGCCTAACTATTTGTAGCAAATATTTATCAATTTGGTATCACCTATTAATTTCCTTGACCTTGTTGACCATAAGCTTGCCAAGCTAAGTCAACCAAACCATTAACAATAGCTACAGCTACAACAGCACTACCCTTACGACCATCAATTCTAATATGAGGAATCATTGAATCATACAAACGAGACTTTGCCACATCTACCCCCACAAAACCAGAAGGAGTACCAATAACCAAAGCAGGTCTAATCTCTTCTGCTTCTATTAAATCAACAATTGCACTAAGAGCTGTCTGGGCCTGACCAATAACAAAAATTCCCTCTGGATAACGTTTTGCCAAAGTTTCAATACCCCAAGCAGCATCAGTTTTTTCTTTCTGGGGTCTAGTTATAGCGTCCATTGAACAATAAACTGGATTAGCAAAGGTAGTTTGAATGACTGGCGTAATACCCACTTGGACCATTGGCACATCTACAACAATAGTTGTACGAGCAGCTAAAGCAGCAGCTCCAGACTGTAAAGCATGGTCGGAGAAACTAATTAGAGACTTATATTCAAAGTCTGCTGTAGCATATATTACCCGTCGTACAATCTCGTATTCTGCTGGAGAGAAAGCGTGAGGACCAATTTCCTTGTCAATAATTCCTAAGCTTTGGGCGTCTGTAATGTGCCATTCCATATTCAATAATTCCCCTGTATATAATCTGTTTAATATTTTTTAGATGGTAGTTAATCTAAAAGATGCCAAAGCACTATAATATATAGGATTTTATAATACCTTGGAAAGGGCAATTTTTAAATAAATCAGGACAATACTAAATTGAATTTAATACAATAGCAGTAGTTCTATTTGATTAGTTTACTCAAAAAGGTATAGTTTATAATTAGTCGTGCTTTTAGGAATTTTCTACTTGAGAGAAGGAACAGGGAACAGAAAATAGAATAGGTAGAAATAATTGATAATTTATAGATAACTAGAAAGTACAAAGTTCTGGGAATAACTATTGCTAGATAGGGCTTTCAGCAGTTTCAAGGTTAGAAACTTTTCCCGAACAAACTGAAAGTGCTATAAGCATTTTCCAGTAATAATTTCAGCTTTTAAAGCTAATCATTATTTTAGGATAACTTTGTACTTACCAGATAGATAAGATTAGAGATTTATCATAAAATTTGTAATTAATTTTGCATAAGCACTGATAATTAAGTTTGTCATATTTTTGTCTATTTTCAGGTTCTTGATATAGTCATTTCATATAAAAAATAGAAAAAGTCATACATCAAGAAATTGTAAAACGGTTGAGAATATATAGTAAGTTGTGTACTAAATGAGACTGCAATTTGATAGAGTTTAATAGTTAATCAGACAATATACATTTACTGTTTT
Organism: Trichodesmium sp.; assembly: GCA_051439685.1. Taxonomy (GTDB): domain Bacteria; phylum Cyanobacteriota; class Cyanobacteriia; order Cyanobacteriales; family Microcoleaceae; genus Trichodesmium. Next base: position 8,555 of record JBFRWR010000823.1, on the reverse strand, counting down.
AATAGTACCCCCAACTTGAATAGTCAAAGTGCCTAACTAATCTAAAATATGTAAGTATTAGAAGACTTAGAGCAGAATTTCCATAACAAGTCAAAGGCATATTATAACCCACCTTCCCTTCAATGCTAAAAAAGTAGATAGAAAATCAGGATAGCTAGACATATCATCCCAGGCTTTCCCATACGGAACTGAATTAGAAATTACAGCGTAGCAATTCCTATCAAGGAAGTTAAAATTTTTATCATCCAGCTTTATTATGATTTCCCAGTTGATTTTCAAATATTTCTAGAGTTTTTAGAAGAGAAATTGACGACTGAAAAGCTTCCTCTGTTAGTTCTATTTTTTCTTCAGGTGTATCAACTATTTCATCAGCTAGCAAACTTAAAGAACCTACAATTTGATTAAGAAAACTACGAGCTTCATAAGACGCCTTCGTTAAAACCTGGTGATCGATATATTTATCCGCTTCAGAAGGGTCGCCAAACTGTATAGAATAGAGGCGATGATAGTAACCATTTGGCTTTTCTAGAAGTTCTAAATGAGTACCCATTTCCATTAACTCCCCGCGCTCTAAAACAGCTATTTGATCCGCATTTTGAATTGTTGAGAGACGGTGAGCAATAACTAAAACTGTGCGATCGCGACTTAATTGATCAATGGCCTCCTGCACCAAACGTTCAGAAACTGTATCCAGGGCACTGGTGGCCTCATCTAAGATTAATATTTCTGGGTCTTGCAATAATGCCCTAGCAATGGCCAATCTTTGTCGTTGACCTCCCGAAAGCATCACACCGCGATCGCCTATTTCTGTTTCCCATTGTTTGGGCAATTCCATAATAAAATCATAAGCATTAGCTTGTTTAGCCGCTGCAATAATTTCATCTTCTGTGGCATTAGGACGAGCATAGATAATATTATTTTTTACTGTATCGTTAAACAAATGGGTAGTTTGACTAACAATACCAGTTTTCTTCCTGAGACTTGTAATATCAAACTCGCGCAAGTCAATACCATCTATAGTAATAGAACCAGAAATAGGGTCATAAAATCTTGGTAGTAAGTCAGCAAATGTTGACTTACCTGCTCCTGAACCTCCCACTAATGCTAAAGTTTTACCTCTAGGCACAGATATATCAACATTTTTGAGAACTAAATTATCATTACCTGGGTAAGAGAAAGAAATTTTCTTAAAATGAATTTTTCTCCTCACCTTTTGAAAAGGTATGGAACCAGGTTTCATTATTGGTTTATTATCTCTTCTCCATAAGTCTACAGCCATATCAAAACTAGCAGACCCTTTAGCAATAGAATTGCGACTGTTATTAATTTGAGAGACAATAGGTAGTAGGCGAAACAGAACTAAAAGATAAGTCAGTAGGATAGCAGAAACATTGGCAATTTGATCGGCAAATAAATATCTACCTAATAGTAGAATACCGATTACTGTCATCATGCTTGTCACTTCATTGACTGGAGCTATTAACGCTGAATTCATTTTTGCTCTCAACGCTATATCCTCAAGGGAAAGCATTAATTTTCTGAGCTGTCTATATTCTCTACGTTCGGTACTTACTGATTTAATTAACCGAATACCGTTGAGAGTCTCAATTACCTTAATTGCATAATTTTTTTGTTCCTTATTTAAAATAACTCCAAATTTCTTTGACTGACGAATAAATAGTTGATTAATTGCTGCTATTAAACCTACCAAGAGAGAAGAAATTAAAGTAAGTTGCCAAGAAATAGAAATTAGTAAACTGACAAATAAAGAAAGAGTGATTACTTGAGTTATTAAATTAACATAAGCACTAATTGTTGCTGTACATTGAGCTGTATCCGACCCTAAACGTTTTGTTAAATCTCCTACTTTGACTTTCGTGAAGAAATCTAAATCGCTATCCATTAATGTTTGGAACATTTCGGACTTAATAGTATTTGTCAGACTACGAGTAAAGGCTACTGTCAATAAACTTCTTAAATAATTCGTTAAATTTTTCAGAACAATAGTTAATATAACTGCTAAAAGCATCACCACAAGCCGATACTTTTCTGGAACTCCATCAAAAGGAGATAGTAAAAATTTAATTATCGGTGGGGAACCTTTCAGCTCAATTTCTTGCCCTGAAATTTGCAGTAGTATAGGTACTATTAGTGCTGTATTAACTCCATTAAATATTCCGCTAGTAAAACCTAATATGATATTTGCAATAATTTGAAAATTGAAAGGTTTACGAAGAATAAATTTTAAGATAAATTCTCTTGCAGACATTAATATTTTCCTTGTGTCTAAGTTTAATTTCTACTAACTATCTATTACAATTATTCTCATCTTCCCTACTCCCTACTTCCTGCCCTGAAATAAATTTTAGGATAAATTATTTTTAGATATTTATCTTTTTTTGTATCTAAGTTTAAACGCTATGAACTATTATGACTATTCTTATCTTCCCTACTGCCTAACTTCCTTTTCTATGCTTTGATTAAGTCTGATAGAATAGTAGCCATAGCATCAATACTATAGTTTTTAATACATCTTTCTCTAGCCTTAATTCCTTGACTATTTGCTGCTGTTAAATCATTAAATATTAATTCAATTTGTGCTGCTATTTGTTCGGGAGAACTAGGTTCGACCAAATAACCAGTATCGCCTAAAATTTCGGGAATATCCCCCACTTTGGTTGCGATAATTGGTTTAGCCATTGCCATTCCATCTGTTAATTTTAAGGGAAATTGTGCTTTAGCTTCAGGAGTATCTCTTTGAGGAACCATTATTATATGAGCAGCAGCTACAATTTCTGGCATAACTGTAGGTGGATATTTAGACATTGAAATTATCCAACGTCCCCATTTTTTTATTAATTGACTGTCATAATCATCATAAGGACTACCACCCACAATTACCAATCTTAAATCTGGCTGATTGAGTTTGTCTAAGGCTATTAAAATATCCTCCACTCCTTTATAAGGTCGAGGTGCTCCTGGAAACATTAATATTCTATAATCACTCAAACCATAACGAGTTCTACTTAACTCTGGATCGTATTTATTTGGATCAAATAAAGTTGTATCTTTACCATTTGGCAAATAAACACCACCAAAGCGTTTTTTGAGAAATTGATTGTGTAGAGTAACCTGATCTGCTTTTGAGACAAAACTTTCGATCCATTTTAAATAGAAGGGATTGTCTGGTTGTCGTAATGCTCCTTCTGGTTTTAAAATATCTCTACCTAATTGTTTCAAACTAGGACGATATTTCCAATTATCTCCTCCATGCCAACTTAACTCCCAATCATCAATATCTAAAAATACTGGGCGACTGGTCTGCATTTTTTTGATTAGGGCTAAACCCAGACTACTAGGTTTAAGTTTATAAGCATAAATAATATCTCCACTAATTTTATCTAACAGTTCTTTAGCCGAAAGTAAAAATCCTGGATAATTTGGCTTACTAGAAATAGGAATAATAGGTATTTCAGCTTGACTAATACTTGTAGGAGGATTTTCATTAACAAAGCCTAATATTTCTATATCACATCCAATCTTTTTGAGAGCTTGAGATAATAAAAAGGGACGAACTGCTCCCCCCCATCTACCTGCTCCACTGCTGGATAGATCGCTAGCTATTATGGAAATTTTTACCAAATCTGCAAGCCTCCAAATTCTAGGTTCATTTAAAAAGTCTCCAGCATAAAATTTAGTAACTCAGAGTCAAATTTACCTAATACTTTTTTAATTTAACCATAAATATACTCAATGTTAACCTAGTCATGCCGTTTCTCAAAAATATTGCTATATCTGGGGCGTGGAAGTGTGGGAGCTGGTAGGAGAGGTTAAAAGTAGAAATAATAATTACTGCTCGACTAATAATTGTCAAAAAGAGAGTTTGAATCTTGATAGTTATTTAACTTTTGCAGTATATCATTTGTATTTTTATTTAAAATCACTATATTTATCTATTAAACATTTCCGATAATTAAAAATCAAATCAATTATAGTGAATAAATTATTAATTCTTTCCCCCTACTCCCTACTCCCTACTCCCTCTTTTCCAGAGATATCTATTTATCTATTTGAGTCACTCGCCAACTTAGTTTCATATTTACCCAGAAATTCCAGAAAGAGACAATAGCGATCGCTATTAACTTAGCAATATATTCATTTACTCCCAAAATATTAAATAATAGGTTCAAAATTAATACATTTAAAATTAAACCTGCCAAACAAATGAGATTAAATTTACCCAATCTTTTAATTCTCTTTTGCCACCCCAATTGTTTCCGGGAAATATCACTAAAAGTCCACAGGTCATTCCAGAAAAAATTATTAATAATTCCTATTTCTGCAGATAACATAGCACTGCGAGTTAGACCAAGACCCATAACCTCACGCAATAAATAAAATATTGCCATATCCACAAATACACCACTAAATCCAACTATAACAAATCGGATAAATCTATCAATCGGCCATTTAGCAAATCTTAAAGTTAGCAAATGTTGTAAATATTCTAGATATTGTTTCCAGGTAACTTTACTTTCTCCTCCTATTCTTTCTTGAAAAACATATCCTACTTCTGCACAAGAGCGAATATGGCCTCTACCTAAAACTTCTATCAGGATTTTATACCCTACTGGGTTAAGGGTTTGATTAGCGATCGCTGACCGATGGACCATAAAATAGCCACTCATGGGGTCAGACACCCGTCCTACTACTCCTGGTAAGATAATTAACCCTAAAAGTTGTGCCCCACGGGACAAAAATCTTCTAAATATATTCCAATCACTTACACCTCCTTCCTCAAGGTGACGACTAGCTACTGCTAAATCAACACCTTTTTCCATTTCTGTTAATAGTTTTAAAATAGTTTCTAGGGGATGTTGCAAGTCAGCGTCAATTACTCCTAATATTTCTCCTTGTGCAACTTGCCAACCACGAATTACCGCTGTCGAAAGTCCTCTTTCTTTTTCTCTACAAATTACTCGTAGTTGAGGATATTTTTGTGTCATATTTTGAGCTACTTTCCAGGTTAAGTCTGGACTATTATCATCTACTACGATTAATTCATAAGCATTGGGAATTTTAGTATCTAATATTTGAGTGAGTTTATCAATAATTGTTGAAATGTTTTGACTTTCTTTATATGTAGGAATAATCAAAGAAAGTTTGATTTCTGGGCTACCTGGTTTTCTAGGATTTTTTGTTCTAGCTGGAACCTGTAATAAACCAGTTGGCACTTTTAGTAATGAGTTTGGTTGAGTTTGACTCATTAGATATCTCCAGAAAAAAGGGAGTAAGAAATAGGGAGTAGGGTATAGGGGAAAATAATTTATTTTATTTTATTATTGGGGAGTTAGTTTAATGAAAATTTTCTAGTATTAGTTTGAGTTTTTATCCCCAGTCAATATAAAGTTTAATAGAATAAAATTTTACTCATAGTTGACTGTTTACACAGAATCATCTAAATCAATAAATCCATAATTATCGGCATCCTCACATAAAATTATTATTGTTCAAATATACTATTTAATTGTTGTTTTTTGAAATATTTATATAATTTTATATAAAATCTTTTTTGGATCAACAATAGTTACTTATAATCAAATATTCACATAAAATATTCATCAATATTTCTCGGATTTATTCCAAGATAATCAATTTTTATATACAGCAGATTCCAGGTATATGACGTACAGAAATTAATACTTAAATGTTCCCAGTGCGGGCATCTTGCCCGCGACAGGTGTACCTCACTCAAATGGAATCTGCTGTACCATCCCTTGTAGATTTTTTTTGATAAAGTTACTCTCAAAAAAACACAAATCAAAATCAAGTTTAATCTTAATCTGCTTCTCGTGATTAAGTATATTTGACTTTTTTTAGCCGAAAAAATACTGCCACATTTATCAAATATTTTATTTTTAAATATCGAGCATTAGTTGTATTTTGAATTTCATTAAATTAACTAACTAATGGGTGCATCTCAATGCAAGAATAAAGCAAAAAATTTATCCCTTTTAGGGAACAGGGAACAGGGAACAGGGAACAGGGAACAGGAAAAAAGTATTTTTGCAAATATGAGATGCACCCTAACTAATAGTAATTTTGAATATAAAATTCTCCATCTATAAATCTTTAAACTGGCGAGAGCAATATTTTTTGAATTTTAGGTATTCAAGAATCCATAAAAGCAAAAATGCTGTAAGCATTCAGCAGTCAGCTATCAGCTGAATTACCTTTAAAGAAGGATGTGGTAGAAATGGAGGTGTAGAACTATATATTTATGCTTGCTTCATTTATCAAAAAGCTGATATCTGACCCCTAATAGCTGAATGCTTACATCAATACACTAAATAAACGTGTCAAATAGTTTATTTTAGCAAAAAAAATATTATAGACTGTTTGTCAAACAAGTATTAAGAGAGCTTAGAGTGACTAAAATATAAAAGAGGTAAGACTTCAAAAGCTTAAAATCTGGCAAATACCAGAGGTAGAAAGGTACAGATATTCCCTAGATTTTTAAGTGAAAAATAGTTATCTTGATTTCTTATTTCTTATTACCTGTTACCTTTTTATATTTCCTGATACATTCAATCTCTTATCTGTTTTTAACTAATTTTCATCTATCAAATTAATTTTACCGATTTTAATAAAATCAAATATTTGATTAATTTGATTTCGCTCTTCATGTGTGATTTTTTTACCAGATAAAATTGACGAAGTAAGTTGTAAATGTTCCCGACGACTCAGTTTACCTGATGTCATAATTCGGTTTACCATTTGATTGATTGTCACCTTTGATCGATTTTGCTCACTCCATAACATAATTTCTAATCTAATCTTTATTGATAATTTGTTAATTGGCAATACTGTATTTAAGAATACACCTATGAAAATACTATCAGATTAAATACTATATACCTTTATTCTCTAAATAGGTTAATTTATATATTTAATAGGGTTAATATCCTTGAGTAAAACTGTTTTTAGATGAGGCATTAATTGAGTTTTTATGGATATTTATAGACTTCCAGCACTTTCAGATAACTATATATTCTTATTACATGACCAAAATCAAAATATTGCTGCTGTAGTAGACCCGGCCGAAGTTAGGCCAGTGCTAGAAAAACTGAAATCATTGGGAGCTGATTTGGTGGCCATTTTTAATACTCACCATCATTACGACCATGTAGGGGCTAATCAAGAACTGCTCCAAAAGTTTCCCGAACTGACAGTTTATGGTGGAGTTGAGGACAGAGGCCGAATTCCTGGACAACAAGTATTTTTACAGGAAGGCGATCGCGTCGAATTTGCCGAGCTAGTGGGAGAGGTTTTGTTTGTTCCTGGTCATACAAGTGGACATATTGCTTATTATTTTCCTCCTGTAGTCCCTGGAGAAACGGGGGACTTATTCTGTGGTGATACTTTGTTTGCTGGTGGATGTGGCCGCTTATTTGAAGGCACACCGACTCAAATGGTAGATTCTTTAACTAAGCTCCGTAATTTGCCTGATAATACAAGAATATGGTGTGCCCATGAATACACTTTAAAAAATTTACAGTTTGCGATGACTGTTGATCAGCAAAATCCTGATTTACAGGCTCGTTTTGCTGAGGTTAAGGCTGCACGAAGTCAGAATGAGCCAACAATACCATCCATGATTGGTGTAGAAAAACGCACAAATCCTTTTTTGAGATGGGATCAACCTAATCTTCAATTAGCAGTTCAAGGTCAAGATTCGGTACAAACTTTTGCCCGTCTGCGAGGTAAAAAAGACCAATTTTAAGTAGAAATTACACATAGTCCCATTTTAGAGATTGTTTGTAAAGGAAAGATAAAAATCAGATAGGGAGTAGGGAGTAGGGAGTAGGTCCGAAGAAATCAAGACAACTATTTCTCAATGAAAAATCTCGGAATATATTTACCTCAAATCTCTCTATCTACGGGATATAAATTCCTGGAAATATTAGTAATTGGAGATTTTAGTAATTCCTTCTCTTAATACTTACGGCTTGCTGATTAAATATCAAAGGATTGACAGATAAAGATTTCAGCAATTTTCAGGCCGGAAAAAGTAGCAGGTTTTCGGTGAATAGAGGGGAAAAAGTGAGGATGTGGGGGGGAAATATGGCAGAAAAATCACTTCTTGTTATTCTGTCGAGCAACTTCTCTATAACTTATAACTCCTCTAACTCCCGACTCTTGTAAGGGTAATTTCCTAGGTCATGCTACGCAAACATGAATACCTCTACTCCCTAATCCCTAGCTCAACAAAAAGATTTTCCATAAGCAAACCCTACTTAATTTGACAAATAGTCTCTGAAAGAGTTGTTAAACTAAGGTTTTAACAATTTTAAGTTTTTATTTGCCAGCAAACCCTAATTAGGGTTTGCTGAATAAAGATAAAAAGTTTATGGGGTAAAGATTTGAGGCATTATTTGTGCGAAAAAAGTGCCTGGTTTTCACCTATTCATGCTCAAAAAGGAGGGTATTTTAGGCAAGAGTTGGGAAGAAAAATCAAGGGACAATTCTTACTCCTACCTCTTCGTTCATTCCCA
>JBFRWR010000822.1:0-13210 GCA_051439685.1 Trichodesmium sp. | reverse complement strand
TAATATTTTCCCGATAATATGACTTCTGAGAAAGGTCAAATGTACGAGCTATATAGTATAAATACTTACCAAGCTACCGTGTTTAATACTACTTTTAATGTTACAACTTGACGTGCGGAATGTGGGTTTAAGATGTGTCAGTCCACTAGAATTTTGCACTACTTATCTAGAGTTTACTTCCAGTAATAAATATCTTTTTAATACACCAGTAAATTAGTTATAGCAATTCCCATAATAGTGAGGTACAAAATTCCTTTTTTTTGGGAATAGGAAGTAGGGAGTGGGGAAGAAAAGAAATAATATTTCCTGATCTTCAATCCTCTCGGTTTTAACCAGAGGTAATTATCAATTATCAATTATCAATTATCAATTAATGAAAGGTGTACCACATTTTTTACATGAATCAAAATTACAATATACCAATTCCTAAAAAGTGTGACGTACAAAATTCCTTTGTTTAATAGAAGAAAAAACAGGGAACAAAAAGACAGAAAAATAACTCTAATTCACGACCTTGAGAAAAGCTATATAGCAATCCGCGCATAGGTTGCGACAAATCAAAAAGTAGATGAAAAAGTTGAAATTCTCACCTGTTCAGTGTTCCCTGTTCCCTATTCCCTAAAAATCAGTAAGATTTTTGCCACGAATAAAATAGGATTGCTATAGCTATAGCATTTTCAAATGAGATGTAAATCTAGATTGAGTTTTTTATCAGAAAAAATCTTGTCTTTATTACCTACTAATTATTGTGGAAAGCTAGTATTTAATGCTGTTTTCCCTTCTTGACTATTCCCTGTTCCCTGTTCCCTATTCCCTATTCCCTTTTTAATCAAACTGGGTTTCCGCATTTCAAATGAACAGGCTATATCTGAATAAATTTATCCCCGACTTTTCTTGCTCATAACTTAAATTATATAAAGTAATCAATTAACTAAGTAATAAAAATGGCTGCTTCAGACTATCCTTCAAATTCCCAAATTAATCAGAGAAAATTTCAGAAAAAACAAACAGAAAATTCTCAATTCAAAAGTAAAAAGCTTAAAGGTGAGACAAAAAATCTGAAAAATCTGAAAAATACTCAAAACAATCCTCAAGATTCATTGAGAAACAATCCAGAAAAATGTCGGACATCAAGAATTTACCTGGTATGGATACTCTTAATGTTAGGCTTATTCGGATTAATAATTAACCTTTTTTATTTACAAGTAGTGCGTGGTAAAGCATTACAAAAACAAGCCGAATTACAGCAAACCGTACAATCAAATCCTTTCATTCCTCGACGACCAATAGTTGATAGGAAAGGCAATGTTTTAGCAATTGATAAAATAGCATACACTCTCTATGCTCACCCCAAAATTTTTAACCGCTCAAAACAAGAAGTTGCTTATGAACTATCAACCATTTTAGAAGGAGAAAATTTACAGAAAACCATAACTTCTAATGACTTACTCCAAATGTTTAATCAACAAGAGACAGGTATAAAAATTGCTGACTTCATACCTCAAGAAACAGCAGATAAAATTACCGATCTATTTGTTGATGGCTTAGAATTAATTCAACATCCCCAACGTCTTTATCCTCAGAAAGAATTAGCTGCGGAAGTAGTAGGATATGTAGATGGAGAAAGTAAAGGTCAAGCAGGAATTGAACATAGCCAACAAAGTCTGTTAGAACGTTCTATGTCAAAAATTCAATTTCGGCGTTTAATCAAAGGTGTTCTAGTACCAGACCAACTAACCACAGGTTTTTTACAGTTAGATGACCTTTCCCTACATTTAACCATTGACTCTCGATTACAACGATTAGTCAGAGCAGCACTAAAAGAACAATTAGAAGAATATCAGGCCAAGCGAGGCACAGTTATTGTGATGGACGTTACTGATGGTTCTTTGTTGTCTATGGTGTCAGAACCTTCTTACAATCCAAACGAATATTATAACTATGACGTGACATTGTTCAAAAATTGGGCTGTCACAGATGTTTATGAACCAGGTTCTACCTTTAAACCGATAAATGTGGCCTTAGCTTTAGAAGTAGGAGCGATCGAAGCAGATAGTATATTTTATGACACAGGTAGAATAGTTATTGGCCATTGGTCTATATTTAATTCCGGTGGTGGTGGTGGTGCCCGTAGTGTGACAGAAATTATTCAACATTCTAGTAATGTGGGTATGGTAAAAATTATTGAACAGATGCCACGTCCTGTTTTCTATGATGGTCTCCAACTTTTGGGATTAGATGATACTACTGGTTCAGACCTTCCTTTTGAAGCTCCTAGTATTTTGAAAGATCGGAATCAGTTTGTCATGGTTCCAGTAGAAGCTGCGACGACTGGTTTTGGTCAAGGTTTTTCTCTTACTCCTCTAAAACTGGCACAACTTAATGCTGCTTTAGCAAATGGCGGGAAATTGGTAACGCCTCATGTTGTCCGTGGATTATTTAATAGCAAGGGACAACCATATTGGGAGTTACCTTTGCCAGAACCTAAACAGGTTTTTTCTTCTGACACAACTACTGCAGTATTAGCAATGATGGAAAAAGTAGTTGAGAGTGGTACTGGAACAAGAGCAAAAATTCCAGGATATCGTATTGCTGGCAAAACTGGTACGGCGCAAAAAGCTTCTGAAACTGGAGGTTATTCTGAGGATGCTAAAATTACAAGTTTTGTTGGTATTGTACCAGTGGAGTCTCCCCGTTATGTGGTTTTGGCAGTTATTGATGAACCAGAGAAGGGTAGTGGAGGAAGGGTTGCTGCTCCTGTTGTTAAGTCAGTGATTAAGTCTTTAATTTCTATTGAGCAAATTCCTCCTTCTGAAATAATAGATAGCAGGAAGTAGGGAGTGGGGAGTGGTGAGTGGCTTTACAAGGGTAAGTTTTTAAGATTTGACACGGAGACGCGGTGACACGGGGGCGCGGTGATATAGAATTCGGGTAATTACTATAGCTAAGTCATTGCGAGTGGAACGGAGTGGAAGGTTTCGCTTTCCTACGGAATGCTAAAGCAAACGCGACATGTTTGCGGAGCATTCTGGAACAGAAATGCTCCGCATTCCGTAAGGAAAGCAATCTCCGTAGGCCCCTGAGATTGCTTCCTATCGTCGCAATGACGACTATTCAACCGGATTCTATATAATTATCAATTATTCATTATCCATTGAACTGAGTTAAAAATTTTGCTGCAAAAGCTTAACATAAAATTAAAATTGCGATACATTAGAAGATAAATAAAATTATTTTAAATCTTCTGGAGGAGACATAGATGGATTTTGACTTTCGTTTGTTAATCGTTTTATTTCCAATAATCGCTGCTGGTGGTTGGGCTTTATTTAATATTGCTGCTGTAGCTATCCCACAAATTCAAAAGTTTTTAAACAGAGAAGCATAAATATAACTTAGACTCTTTGCTAAAATGCCGACTGTTTGTCAAATCTAGACAACAGTCGGTTTTTATAGCGCTACGCGCTAGGGAGTAGGGAGTAGGGAATAGGGAGTAGCAGACTTTTCAAGGGTTTTAGGATTTAGAAATGTCCTAACCTTAATGCGTAGCGCTATATTAGACATCATTAGGACGTTGCATCCAACGTCCCTGCTCCCTAATAGAAAACAAACAAAATTCTGTACAGTCTCATCTAAAATTGGTATAACCTAGAAATTAATTTTATTCCGACTAAATATTTAGGAGTATATTTATGGCTATAGAAACTGCTGTTAGTGAGCCAATTATTGAGCAAAATATAGAACAGTTTCTCTTAGTTCTTTCTGTTTCTTTAACTGTGGCAACTCTGTCACGAGTTTTTAGTTGGTTTCGGCGAATTCCTTTTACTTTACTATTAGTAATTTTTGGATTAGTTCTGGCATTTATTGATGTGAGATTGGTAAATTTATCACCTGAATTAATCCTGGAAATTTTCTTGCCTCCCCTATTATTTGAAGCTGCCTGGAATTTGAATTGGCGAGACTTAAAAAGAGATTTAGTTCCGGTAGGATTTTTTGCTATTGTTGGTGTAATTATTTCGGTGGTTGGTATTGCTTATGGTTTGAATTTTTTTACAGGTATTCCTTTAGAAATTGCCTTTTTAGCTGGAGCTAGTTTAGCAGCAACAGATCCAATTTCTGTTGTAGCTTTATTAAAAGAATTAGGTGCCAGTAGAAGGTTACGCACTTTAATGGAAGGGGAAAGTTTATTTAATGATGGGGTGGCGGTAGTTGCGTTTACTTTGTTAGTAGCAATTCCATTAGGAACAGTTGATAAATTTTCTATTTCTGAGTCTCTATTAACTTTTCTGAGTTTTGTTGGTATTGGTATTGGTATTGGTTGTTTAGTTGGTTTTGGGATTTCTTACCTGACTCAACGTTTTGATCTACCTTTGGTGGAACAGTCTCTAACTTTAGTTTCTGCTTATGGTACATACATAATTACTGAAAAATTTGGAGGTTCGGGAGTTATTGGGGTTGTCACCGTTGGTTTGATTTTGGGTAACTTTGGTTCCCGCATTGGGATGAACCCCCGCACTCGGTTAATAGTTAGTGAGTTTTGGGAGTTTGTGGCATTTTTTGTTAATTCCATAGTATTTCTGTTAATTGGAGACCAAATTCAATATGGCATTTTGGCAGATAATATAGTGTTGATAGCTGTTGCTATTGGAGCGGTAATTATTACGCGAGCTATTTCGGTTTATGGTTTGAGTAATTTGAGTAATTTGGTAGCTAACTCAAATATTGGTTTGTCAGAACAGACTTTGTTATGGTGGGGTGGTTTACGGGGTTCTGTTTCTATTGCTCTGGTTTTGAGTGTACCTGTGGTTTTACCTGGAAGAGATGAAATTACGGCGGTTGTATTTGGAGTGGTTTTGTTTACCCTCTTGGTACAAGGTTTAACAACCCAGTCGTTATTAGAAATATTAGGTTTAATAGGCGATCAACCATTACGTCAGGAATATATGGAAGCGATCGCTCGTCGTGTAGCTTTAAACCGGGTACTTAATTATGTTTCTGAGTTAGTCAGACGACAAGAAATTGACCCGGAATATTATCGTTATCAAGCAGAACTTTTGCAAAAGGAATTGAAAAATTTACAGGAGAAAATAGATAAGATGCAAGCAGAACATTCCCAGTTAGTAACATTAGATATGGAATTATTGCGGGAAGAGTTGGTAGATATTGAGGCGGATACTTATGCGGAATTTATTAGAGCGGGTAAGTTGAATAGTAATGTTTCACCATTTTTGGCAGAGGTATTTGAGGATAAGGAATAAATGGAATAAGAGACAAAATATAATAAAGTAGGGGCGGGTTTAAGCGAAAGCTTTGAGAGCAGCAATTAAGTCCCCAAAACCCGCCCCCTATTTCCTGTGGGGAGCGAGTTCATCTAATTTCTGGTTAACTCTCATTAATTTAACACGGAACCCGTCCCTACTATTGCAATATTTTAGGCGTGTTATATCACTACTGGACTGACACATCTAAAATGGTGCGTTATGACGGATTGTTAAATGTCTTTCACCGTCTAAATTTTAGGCGTAAATACTCACCCTACTAGACTTTAGAAGTCAGAAGAAAAGTAGGGGCGGGTTTAACCGAAAGCTTTGAGAGCAGCAATTAAGTACCCAAAACCCGCCCCCTATTTCGTGTGGATGGTTAAACTCGTTAATTTGAACGTGAAACCTGCCCCTACTATTACACCATTTTAGGTGTGTCACACCACTACAACTATTCCTAGTTAAATTGTTCTATTTTCCTAAGTATGAAAAAATCCCCAAGTAGCAAAACTAAAACACAAATTTGGGTAGTAGAAAATCACAATTTTGTTACTCGTTCCGACCAACTAGCAACAGAAGAACCTTTAGAAATTCGTCTAACTTTTCCCCAAAAAACTATTGCAGTAACAATGCGAACTCCAGGAGCAGATTTTGATTTAGCTGCTGGATTTTTATATAGTGAAGGAGTTATCAAAAATCGAGAAGATATTGCAAAAATTAGTTATTGTGTAGATCCAGAAATTGATGGAGAACAACGCCAAAATATTGTTAATGTCACTCTGAAATCAGAATTAAATCCAAATTTAACAACTCTAGAAAGACATTTTTTTACCACTAGCTCCTGTGGAGTTTGTGGCAAAGCAAGTATAGAATCTTTGCAAATCAAAGGATATTCATCTCTTCCTTTAGGATTAGAAGTTTCATCAGAAATTATTTATAGTTTGCCTGATAAATTAAAAACAGCTCAAGGTGTGTTTAAATCTACAGGAGGTTTACACGCCGCTGGTTTATTTAATGCTCAAGGAGAACTATTAAAGTTACGGGAAGATGTGGGGAGACATAATGCTTTAGATAAGTTAATTGGTTCAGAATTTTTAGCAGGTCAATTACCTTTAAATAATGATATTGTCATGGTAAGTGGGCGGTCGAGTTTTGAGATTTTACAAAAGTGTATAACTGTGGGTATGCCAATCGTTTGTGCTGTTTCTGCACCAAGTAGTTTAGCAGTAGAAATAGCCAAAGAATTTAATATTACTTTAGTCGGGTTTTTGCGTGGTAGAAAATTTAATATTTATTCTGGTGTAGAAAGAATAAAATAATCTAAGCATTCAGCCGTCAGCTATCACCTATTAAGTAGGTGGGTGCGAATAAACGTTACTATGTAAGGAAATGTTAAAGCAGTTGAAACCCTTGAGATTGCTTCCTTCCACTCCGTTCCAGTCGCAATGACGTACTTGTAAATTTTTACTCCATCCTACTTCGTATGAATTATTAGCTCATTATCAGACGGAAGGAGGGATTAGTCTCCAAGAAATGACAGGAAATGAAATTGGTCATCAGCTAACTTTAGTAAGTCCTTTACGTTTAAAAGCTGTTAACCTTTCGCGGAGCCACTTGAATTAAGTTTGCGGAGCATTCTGTAGGATACCTTCTCTGTAAGAAGCAGTTCCGACTCAGGAGATTAGCTGACCACTAATAGCTGAATGCTTACGAATAAAGTAGTATTAGCTGGTAAGGAAGAAGTCATAAGCAAGAAGAGAAGAAGACTTAAAAGTAGGAAAAAACTTAAACTTCGGTAGATATTTGCTAATAGTTTACACAAAAAATACCAAGTGAATTAGTATCATCAAGGTTAAATCTGCTGTATTTCCAGATTTAATGTATAATACTAAACTAATTTAGTTAACTAGAAAATTATACTGTTTGTAAAAATTTATCTTCAATATAGAGAAATAATCAGAACTTCCCTATCAACAAAAATAATGATAAATGAAGTTTTATACTTAACTTCTCTCCTCTTGTTTTTTCTTTTATTCTTCAATATTAATAAAAATGACATCTGAAATTTTAAATCTCAAAAAAAAAGGCACAATAATTAAAAATTTGCAAGTCACAAAAATAGTGGATGGTGATACAATCAAAGTTCTATTAAATGATAAACGAGAATTTATTAGACTCGATTATGTTGATGCCGAAGAAAGCTATTCTGAATATTCTAAACCCGTTACAGAAATTGGAAAACAAGCATCAGAAATGGCAATAAAATATTTCACATTACCTAATGGTGAACTTGCCGAAGTTGATCTAGAATTTGACACAGATGACCTTATAGAAAATTGTTTAGAAAAATATCGTGACCATCAAGGTCGTTTAATAGCTTATGTGCATAAAAATAGTGAAAATTTTAATATTAAACTAATTAAAGAAGGGTGGAGTCCTTACTTTACTAAATACGGATATTCTCGACTATATCATCAAGAAATGACTGAAGCAGAAATAGAAGCTCAAGCAAATAATATTGGTGTTTGGAATTCTGAAATAAATAAAGGGAAACGCAAAAGAAATTATAGTTTACTTGTACCTTGGTGGACATTAAGAGCTTCCATTGTCGAAAATTATCGTAATTATGGAATAGCTGCGGGAGTCTTAGCTGTGAGATTAGATTTTCCCAAGATTTTAGAAGCAGCAGCAGCAGAAAAATATATTACAGTTTTATTTGATTTACAGGGAGGAATTTCTAAACAGTTAGAGAATGGTGCTTTAGTTTATGATGGTACTAAAGACCACCGTTTAAAATTATGGATTCCAGATACTAATAGTCAGGAAATGAAGCCATTATTACAACTATTAAAAAATCGTTATTTTGGTTTAGGTAGAGGATATGTTTACCTGAGTGGAGAAGTGCATATGTATCGAGATAAACCCGAAATTATTCTTTCTGATATGAAGCAATTATCAGATTTTCCACCTCAAAGTTAAGTAAGCAGTCAGCAGTCAGCAGTCAGCTATCAGCTTCATTACCTATAAAGGAGGAAAAAGCAATTTAGAGATTTCACAGAATTAAAAGTATGGGTAAAAGTCAATTACTTAATCCTTAGAGTCTATCGAACTACAATTATTGTTGATTTTTTTGCTGTTTGCGTAGCATTCCGCAGGAAGAGCTGACAGCTAATAGCTAAATCCTTAGAAATTTAAAGATTATTATGAAGATAAATACTAATAATTAGATACTCATAATCATCCCATAAGTAGTCTAACGTAAAACACAGAAATTTATGGGATATGAATATACAAGTCTCCCAGATTTGCTATTAATTCTTAGTAGTAAAAATTCAAGTATTTCATATAATTATCGTGACTAGAGTAGGGGCACAATAATTTAGCAATGAAAAACCCCTACGAAATTTCTATCTCATAATAATTATTGATTTTTATCCCTCATATTGAGTCAAAATTTCTACTCCTGTTTCTGTGACTGCTACAGTATGCTCAAACTGTGCCGATAATTTACGATCTTTAGTAATAGCAGTCCAACCATCATCAAGTACCTTTGCTTCCCAGGTACCCTCATTAATCATCGGTTCAATAGTAAATACCATTCCAGTTCGTAACTTTTTCCCTTTTCCTCTAATACCGTAATGAGGAATTTGTGGAGCAGTATGAAAAATATTACTTACACCATGACCAACAAAATCTCTAACTACAGAAAAACCTTCTGCTTCAGCATACTCTTGAATGGCAGCTCCAATATCCCCAATTTTATTTCCCGGTTTAACTTCAGCAATGCCTAAATACATAGATTTTTCTGTCACTTCAACTAATTTTTTTGCCAGTGGAGAAGGTGTACCAACGAAAAAAGTTTTAGAAGTATCTCCATGATAACCATCAACAATTGGTGTCACATCAATATTAATAATATCCCCATCTTTTAAGACTTCTTTCTCATTAGGAATACCGTGACAAACAACTTCATTAATACTGGTACAAATAGACTTAGGAAAACCATGATAACCAAGAGGAGCGCTACGGGCACCATGAGCTTGTGTCCAACTTTCGGCTTTTTCGTCTAATTCTAAAGTAGTTACTCCTGGCTTGACAAATGGTTCAAGATAATGTAATAATTCAGCAGCCAAACGTCCGGCTCGACGCATCTTTTCTATTTCTCTTTTCGATAATAAAACGATAGTTTCAGTTGCCATTGCTTCTTTAAATTAATATTCTAGCCATATTTTTAATAGCTATAGATTAGTTTATCATACTTTGATTTTCTCAAAAAAATTCTTTCTGTTGCCAAATAAAGTGTAAAATTTATGATGAGTAACTTTAGGTTTTTTTTAAAAGATGAGTACAACAGTTTCAGATATTTCCGTAAAAACAATTAATGGGGAAGAAAAACAATTAGTAAATTATGCTGGTCAGGTTTTATTAATTGTGAATGTAGCTTCTTATTGTGGTTATACACCGCAATATAAAGGTTTAGAAGAATTAAACCAAAAATATCGTGATGCAGGTTTAAGAATTTTAGGTTTTCCTTGTAATGATTTTGGGGCACAAGAGCCAGATAGTAATGCAGAAATTGTTGATTTTACTAAGACAAAATATGATGTAAGTTTTGAGTTATTTGATAAAGTTCATGCTAAAGGTTCTGAACAACATCCTCTTTATTCTTGTTTGACAAATGCTGTTAATCCCCAGGGTGATGTTGCCTGGAATTTTGAAAAATTTGTTGTGAATAAACAAGGAGAAGTTGTTGCTAGATTTAATAGTAGTGTTGCTCCTAATTCACCAGAATTAATTGCTATTATTGAAGCTGAATTAGCCAAATAATTAATGTAGGGGTTTGGTCTCCAAACCCTCTAATATAGAACCTGCGTAATTAGTTATCGTATCGTACTCGGAGTCAGGAGACGCGGAGAAAGAAAGGATTTGAATAGCATTATTTTTTTAATTCGTATTCAATATAACATTTGTATTAACATGAAGCAATTAGTGCAATCTGTATAACCCGATTTGATATAACAAATAGATAATTGTTTTTGCTAAAAATTTGATATATAAATTAGCTTTAGGACTTACGCAAAACAAGGAAATTCTGTCATTGCGAGCGACAGCGACGCAATCTCAAACGCCCAAAACTTCTTCCTAATGCGTAACTCCTGAGCTTGATAAAATTTATCTAAATGGAAAAATAACCATAAAATTAATACTTAAAAATCAATTTTGGGCAAAAACTGACACCGAAAACCAGAAAATTTAATTCAGGAGCATCACAAAAGTTTAATCAAAATAATGATAAATGATCGAATTAACCGAAACCATCAGAACTACCTCCATTTGATACTGCTATCTTGCTGGATACTTCTAGGTATTGCTCTACGCTGGACAAACTTAGGTGACAAATCTGCCTCATCTATTGAAATTGCTACATTAGGCTATAGTTTAGGACATAGCTTTTTTGATCTCCCCTTAGATCAAATTATTAGCCTTGATCAATTGCTATCACCTTTGCAATTTGAGTCAAATTCTACCCCCGCTGATGTCATTTATCACCTACTGGGTGAAGACACTCATCCACCCCTATATTTTATAATCAATAATTTCTGGTTTCATCTATTTAGTACAGACGGAGAAATTGTTTCTCTCTGGGTAGGGCGATCGCTAAGTGCTATTTTTGGCGTAGTTACTATTCCAGCAATTTTTGCTCTGGGTAGGTTAACATTTTCCCCATTAGTAGGACAGATAGCAGCAGCATTAATGGCAATTTCTCCTTATGGTGTTTACCTCGCCCAAGAATCTCGCCATTATACCTTCACAATTTTATGGATTATTGCTTCCGTAAGTTGTTTACTGGCAATCATACCCTATCTGCAAAAACAGAAAATATTTCCGATGTGGTTAGGATGTATTTGGGTAATCATCAACAGTTTAGCAATTGCCACCCACTATTTTTTTGCCTTGGTACTTGCTGCGGAGGGATTAGTCATTGCTAGATTTTGGTTGAGGGATTTTCAAAACCGATTTCATAATTATTGGTGGCGAATTTATATAGTTGCGTTGGGAACATTGATTGGTTGTTTGGTTTGGTTGCCTATAGTTGGAGGTATTGCTAACAGTTCACTTACTGATTGGATTTCTACTAGCTATGAACTTGATGAAATTTGGCATCCGCTCCCTCGTTTGTTAGCTTGGGTATTAACAATGGTATGGCTTTTGCCAATTGAAGGAACCAGTTTGTTAGTAACTATTTTATCTGGAGTCATACTTTTAGCTATGTTGATTTGGGTTTCTCCCACTTTATGGCGAGGATGGAAAGCACAGATAAATGATAGTAATCACCGTTTATCCTTTGAAGTTTTTGTCAGTTTTTTCTTGGGAGCGATCGCTTTATTTCTAGTTATTATTTACGGAATGGGTAAAGATTTATCTCTTGCTGCTCGTTATCATTTTGTTTATTTTCCTGTTCTAATTATCTTATTAGCTGCAATTTTGGCAAAATGTTGGGATTATTCCGAAAGTCAGACAGAGGTAGAAACTATTTTTTCTGAGAAAAAAATAAGGTTTCAGTTGTTAAATTTCAGATATTTATTAAAACCGATTAACAAAAGAATTGTAATTATAGTTTTATTCATGGGTTTATGCGGTGGGTTAACGGTAGTAAACAATTATGGCTATCAAAAGTCGCGCCGTGCAGATATTCTAGTTGAAGTAATTAAAGCACAATCTCAAGCACCATTTTTAGTTGCAACAACTTATCAAACTCATGCAGAAATTCGGGCTTTAGTTGCACTTGGTTTAGAATTTAAACGCCAAGCAAATCAAACTAATAACTCCGAAGTTTTTCAACCGCAATTTTTATTAGCAAAAAGAGAACAAGAGCAAAAATTAAATCCCGATTCAACTTTAGCTAAATTTCTTTCTCAAACACCACGTCCTTTAGATTTGTGGGGAGTAAATTTAAAAGTAGAAGAAAGTGATTTAGAAAAATTGAATTGTCTAGAATATTCTGGTTCTCAACCTAATATTAATGGTTATCGTTATAAGCTGTATAATTGTCGTTAAATTTTAATTGCCAAATCTATAGGTTGTAATATTTTATTGTAGGGGTTTGGTCTCCAAAACCTAGGAAATATGGGATTTTTCAACCAAATCCCTACAGTTTTTTTTACAAATTCTGCAATGATTAGTACAGCAATAATTTAATTGCAATATACAGCAGATTCCCAGTATATCAAGTAAAAATATTAAAGATAAAATGGTTTTAGTGCGGGCATCTTGCCCGCTATGAGTGTACCTCTCCAATATGAAATCCGTTGTATGATTAATCTATCTCCAAAACGAATTACTATATTTTTGATATTTATTATTATTGGTCTTAGCCTTGCAAGTATCACAGGACAATTTTTCCAATATTATAATCTCTCTCATTCTCCAGAACTAATCAGCAAATTAAATGTAGATGGAGAATATACCATTCCTTCATTATTTTCATCTTTTTCCTTACTTTTTTGCTCAATCATTTTAGGGTTAATTTCCAGGAAAAAATGGCAAAAAAATGATAAATATATTGGAAAATGGATAGGTTTATCGATAATATTTTTCTATCTGGCACTTGATGAAACCATTAGCTTACATGAACAGTTAATTCATCCTCTGCGAGATACTTTCAATGCAACAGGAATATTTTATTACACTTGGGTAATTCCCGGATTATTCTTAGTTATGACTGTTGTATTTCTTTATCTAAAATTTCTCCAATCTCTACCTCCAAAAATCAAATATCTATTTATTTTATCTGGAATATTTTATGTAGGAGGTGGAATTGGCATGGAAATGTTAGGTGGAT
The DNA here is from genome assembly GCA_051439685.1 of Trichodesmium sp. Classification (GTDB taxonomy): domain Bacteria; phylum Cyanobacteriota; class Cyanobacteriia; order Cyanobacteriales; family Microcoleaceae; genus Trichodesmium. Next base: position 109 of record JBFRWR010000822.1, on the reverse strand, counting down.
ATTACGCTTATTTATATGATACTAATAACTTTATCTATGAAATATTGGTAACGATTGAAGAATTTTTGGAAATGTTAGGAGTGGTTGTATTTATTTATGCTCTTTTATC
>JBFRWR010000821.1:0-3667 GCA_051439685.1 Trichodesmium sp. | reverse complement strand
ATTTCGGTGAAATAGAATAGGGAAAAAAGTATAAAAATAGCCCCAATCTCCCCATATCCCCATATCCCCATATCCCCGTCCCCCGATCTCTCCAGCTAATTTTATAGATCCGCTTAGGGGTTCTATATATTTATTTATTAATTGCCTAATCCTAAATCAGTATCAAATTGCATAAAATAATAGGATAAAAGTTTACTCAAAGTTGACTATATCTCAATAATTACAAATTAATACAGCAGATTTTAGATGAATGTTGTACAACTAACAAGATAACTATTTGTTGCTAGTTTACTATGATAAATTCCATTTTTCCTACTTCCTCAAACCATAAATATATGTACTTCATCAAGTAGGTAACTGCCGGAAATTTATAATTCTGTTTTAGCTCTGTAAAATATCCTATAAATATGCAAAAAGATAATTTTCAAATTTTGATCAAATGTCTAATTTTTTTGAAATCTATAAATTGATTTACGATGTTTTTCTTATTGTTTATTCAAAATAATTTTCAGGGATGAATGTTTTAATTTTATGCAGTTTTGGCAAAATTTAAGCTAGTTAGAACTTGCAAATCTTCCTCATCTAAATCTACTGGTGTTCCACTGCTAATTAGTTCTGCAAAGTCTTCATTTGGGACCATAATACATAAGGCATAAAGACGAGTTGAACCAGTATTTTCGATGATATGATTACCTGTTGGTGGCATCAGAATACTATCACCAGCACGAATATTAATAGATTTTCCATCACAGCTTGCTTTTCCTTCTCCTTGGAGAATAAAAAACATTTCTACAGCCAAATGATGTTGATGTAAAGGTGTTTTTCCTCCTACTTCAAAAACTTCTAAACATACAGTTAAAGAAGCATTGGCATTAACAGGGCTGAAAATAATAGCTAATTTATTTTTATCAGTAGGACTAATACGATATGCTTGGCAGTCTTTGAGAGACTTTACCACCGGAATCATACAATGAGTAAGCATTTTTTTTATGGGATTATGTTTTAAATAATTCTCTAAATTAATTTATACAATTATCTATTTAATAGCTTCTAAAATAGAAACAGAATCTGTGACAAATCCAAAACATTGTTTAACATTATAAATAGTAGCTTGCCAACAATATTCAGGCGAAGTAGTAGCACTACAGTCTGAAACTAAAATGCAATCATAACCAAGAAAATTTGCATCTTGTAAGGTTGCCATGACACATTGATCTGCATTTACTCCCGCAAATAATAGAGTTGTTTTACCCATATTTCGGAGGATGCTATCAAGAGGAGTATCCCAAAACCCACTCATTCTATATTTACTAACATGAATATCTTCTGGTTTTTGCTCCAACTCATCAACAACTGCTGCTGCCCAACTTCCTTCTATGAGTACGGGAGCATTATTTTTCGGGAGTGAGTCGCCTAAACCTATACCTTTTCCAGTAGGGTTATAAACATGACGTAACCCAGCACTAATATTCAGTAAGTCGGGACGGTTGCCCCAATTTAACCAAATTATCGGCACATCTTGCGATCGCAGTTTGGGTAAAATATTGGTCAGTGGTTGAATGGGATATCTTGCAGGTGTAACATCTACACCGATATGAGCTAACCAACCATCAGGATGACAAAAGTCATTTTGCATATCTATAACTAGAATTGCTGTTTTAGCTAAATCTAACTTAATGGTTTTGGTTTCAGTTTTGACAACAATAGGTTTGGGGGAAAGAGGTGGACGAGTAATATCTACAGTTTTCTCATCAACTGCCCACGCATTAGGGGATACACCCAAGGTTTCAAGAGAAGAATTTTGCATAATATTATATTGTGATAACGATACTCAAAACCAAGTGCGCAATTCTGAAGTAACCTGATACCGTTTCACGGAAGTCATGCATCAAGTGCGTAATTCTGAAGTCCTCATTTCCTACAGAAACGCTTCCCGAACAGAATGTAAGACGCACTCAAAACAGTCAAAAGTCAAAAGTTAGATTTTATAGACTCAGAACTTTGACACTAGAGCAACTTCAGGAAATTATTTCACACCTTAAAGTTTGAAACTATTTGTGACATCTTTAAAGTGAATTGGTATCAGAATTTAAGATGTACTTAAGACAGTCATTTCAGTTATCAGTTATTAAAAGTAAAATTTCACAGCAATTTGATTAATTGAGACTAGAGTATTCAGTCTAGGGGCAAGTGGCCACTCACTCCTATAGCTATATTGATGTATCATTATTTTTTTAATTTGGTATTAAATCAATTTCAAGTAATTATTTCACTTGATATATATCACACTCTTTGTGAAATATTTATGGTATAGCGCTACGCGCTAGGGAATAGGGAATAGGGAATAGTAGACTAATAAAGGGTTTTCCTACGGAATGCTGCGCAAACAGGATTTATAAATGTCAAAAGCCTTAATGCGTAGTGCTATATTAGTTGGTAAATTCATCTCTAAAATCCAGACCAAAATCCAGAATAATATAGAAAAATTATCTACATTTCATTTTCCTCGATCGTAGATTTTTAGTTATATAATTTAAGAAAATTTTAATTTCCCTTAATAAATTTTTACATATTAGATTTAGAGATATGAAATTATTTATGATTTTTTCTAGCTTAAATTGGCAATTTAATTATAAATTCTTTTCCTTGTTGAGTTAGAGAATTGCATTCTAACTTTCCCCTATGCCTTTCTACTATAATTAAATGATTCAGAGACAAGTCTAACCTATTTATTTTATTACCAGTTTTTGCACCTTCAAAAACTTCAGAAAGTTGATCTTTTAGATGTGCAAGCATTCCCAGTCCATTATCAGCTATTATAATTTCTACTTCAGAGGATTCAATAACTGAAGTAGTAATAGTAATGCAATTAGGATTTTGCAAAATTTCGTGATAAGTTTGATTTTTTTTATTATTATATTCTTCCAAAGAGTTAATAGCATTTACTAACAAATTAATAAACACTTGATTTAAAGCATGAGGGTAACAATTAATCTTCGGTAAATCTCCATAATTTTTAACAATTTCAATCTCTGGACGCTGATGATTAGCTTTCAATCTATGCTGTAAAATTTTCAGGTTACTATCTATAGCATCATTAATATCAAAAGGAACTTTAGACATACTATCTGCCCTACCAAAACTCCGCAATGATACACTGGTTTCACTAATCCTATTGCTAGCTAATTTGATAGAAGATAACATTTTAGGTAGTTCTTCAATCAGAAAATCTATATCCATTTTTTCCACATCTTTTTCAATTATTGAGCCAGGGTTAGGAAATTCCTTTTGATATAATTTGATGTGATTAATAATTGCTTGAAGATATGTTTCAGCCAAAGTAATATTTCCCACAACTATACTAACTGGATTATTAAGTTCATGGGCAATACCAGTAATTAATTCGCCAATACTAGACATTTGTTCACTTTTAATCAGTTGAATTTGAGTCTCTTGTAGGTCGGCTAGAGATTGAGAAAGTTCGGCAGTTCTTTCCTTGACCCTTTCTTCTAATTCAACTTTGGCTTTTTGCAATTCAATTTCTGCTTTAGTCCGTTCTTTAATCTCCTCTTGTAGACGTATATGTATATTAATTCTCGCTAAAAGTTCTTCTGCTTTAAAAGGTTTAACAATATAATCTACAGCGCCCAATTTTAGACCTCTAATT
>JBFRWR010000820.1:0-8190 GCA_051439685.1 Trichodesmium sp. | reverse complement strand
CTTCGTATCCCAAGAGTTACGGGCAGCAGAAGACCCAGAGTTTGAAACATTTTATACCAAAAACATTTTGCTGAACGAGGGTATCCGAGCATGGATGGCTCCTGCGGATCAGCCACATCAAAACTTTATATTCCCTGAGGAGGTTCTACCACGTGGTAACGCTCTCTAATTCTATGATGGGCGGACGTGACATAGAGTCCACCGGCTTTGCCTGGTGGTCTGGAAATGCTCGTCTCATTAATTTATCCGGTAAACTGCTAGGCGCTCATGTAGCTCACGCAGGTCTGATTGTATTCTGGGCAGGAGCAATGACTTTGTTTGAAGTCGGTCACTTTGTTCCAGAGAAACCAATGTACGAACAGGGCTTGATCCTCATGCCCCACATTGCTACTTTAGGCTGGGGTGTAGGTCCTGGTGGTGAAGTAACTGATATATTCCCATACTTTGTAGTAGGTGTTTTACACTTAATTTCATCTGCTGTTCTTGGTTTAGGCGGTATTTATCATGCCGTTCGTGGTCCAGAAACTCTCGAAGAATATTCTTCTTTCTTCGGATATGACTGGAAAGATAAGAACCAGATGACTAATATCATTGGCTATCACCTAATTCTATTAGGTTGTGGTGCATTGTTATTGGTAATCAAAGCCACATTCCTTGGTGGTGTCTACGATACTTGGGCGCCAGGTGGCGGTGATGTACGGGTAATTAGTAACCCTACTCTTAATCCTGCTGCTATTTTCGGTTATTTGGTTAAAGCACCTTTTGGTGGAGAAGGCTGGATCATCGGAGTTAACAACATGGAAGATATTATTGGCGGTCACATTTGGATCGGTCTAATTTGTATCTTCGGTGGTGTTTGGCACATTTTAACTAAGCCTTTCGGTTGGGCACGTCGCGCTTTCATCTGGTCTGGAGAAGCTTATCTCTCCTACAGTTTAGGCGCTTTGTCTTTGATGGGTTTAATTGCTGCAGCTTTCGTATGGTTTAACAACACTGCTTATCCTAGCGAATTTTACGGCCCTACAAATGCTGAAGCTTCTCAAGCTCAGTCCTTTGTATTCTTAGTCCGTGACCAAAAATTAGGTGCTAATATTGGTTCTGCTCAAGGTCCAACTGGTCTTGGTAAGTACCTGATGCGCTCTCCTACTGGTGAAATCATCTTCGGTGGTGAAACAATGCGTTTCTGGGACTTCCGTGGTCCTTGGTTAGAGCCTCTTCGTGGTCCTAATGGTCTTGACTTGAACAAATTGAAGAATGATATTCAGCCTTGGCAAGTTCGTCGTGCTGCTGAGTACATGACTCATGCTCCTAATGGTTCCATTAACTCTGTAGGTGGAATTATTACTGATATTAACGGGTTCAACTATGTTAACCCTCGTGCTTGGTTAGCTGCTGCTCACTTCATTCTTGGTTTCTTCTTCTTAGTTGGTCACTTATGGCACGCGGGTCGCGCTCGTGCTGCTGAGGGTGGTTTTGAGAAGGGTCTAGACCGTGAAACAGAGCCAGTGCTATCTATGACTAACCTTGACTAATATTTAGTCACTGTATATAGCTAGTTTACTGCTAAAATTCTTTAAAGACCTCACCTAGTTTAGGTGGGGTTTTTATTTTTTTATCTACATTGAGGAACAGGTGAATATGAAGATAGAATTAGCTAATATATCTGAAAGTTTTAATCAGACTAAAGATTTTTTAGTTGAGAAAACCGATCAAGTAAAAGAGTATATTTCTGAAGAAACAAAAGCAGCTAAAAATTCTCTATCTGAATTAACTAATCAATCAGTTAATAATATTAGTGAAGCTAAAAATGAAACTGTTGAAGTTATTTCTGAAACTACTAATAATGCTGTAAATAGTATTTCAGAAATAACTGCACAAACAAAAGAAGTTTTTGTTGAAAAAACTCAAAAATTGACTGATACTGCTACTAAGGTAACTAATCCAATAAAAGACTATATTTCTGGAGGAAAAGAAGCAGCTAAAAATTCTCTATCTGAATTAACTAACCAGTCTGTTAATAGTATTATTGAAGCCAAAAATCAAACTGTTGAAGTTATTTCTGAGACTACTAAAAGTGCTGTAAGTGGTATTTCAGAAATAACTGCACAGACAAAAGAAGTTTTTGCTGAAACAACTCAAAAATTGACCGATACTGCTGCTAATACAACTAGGCAAGCTGTGGAAAGTGTAACTAAAGTTCCTGACAATATAATGCACATAAGGGAAAGCTTGAGTTATAAAATGACTGAGGTTATTCAAAATTATTTTTCTCAACCTATTAGAGAATGGATTAACTCTCATCATTTGACAGTTTGGTTATTAAGTCATCCTTTAATTACATTAGTAGGTGGTTTGTTCTTAATATTGATCTTGTTAGGATTTTTGCAAGTAGTTAGTAATTTAGGAAAATCATTATTTTTGTTGATCTTAACTAGCCCATTCAAAGTTTTGAAGAGTATTTGGAGCTTGAGCAATAAATCTACTTCTGTAGAGCCAAAATTTACTAATGGAACTGATTTAGGCAAAAATTTAACATTAAGAAGTTCTTCCAATAAAATTATAAATAACCGCCAGAGACTAATGCAGATTTTGACTAGATTGGAAGAAATTAAAAAGGAACAAGATTTACTTTTACAAGAAGCTGCAAAAATTATTAAATCTCAATCAAAGTTTAAGTAAGGTTGATATTAATTTAATTTAGTTTTAGTTTGTCAAAGTGAGATTAGTAATTTCTGTTATAATTAATGCCTCAAAATATTTTTTTGACTGTGTATAAAGAAAAAGTTGATTTTATTCAGTAGTAAATTTTTGCTAGATAAAATTATATTGACATTAAATTATTAACAATATATATGGTCAGTCAAAAAACAATTGATATTGTTAAATCTACAACACCTATCCTGAAAAAAGAAGGAAAGCAAATTACAACTCGGATGTATGAAATAATGTTTCAAAAGCATCCTGAAGTTAAGTCACAATTTAATATGTCCGCTCAAGCTGATGGTTCTCAACCAGCTAAGTTAGCAACTGCAGTTTATGCTTATGCTACTCATATTGATAATTTGCCTGCTTTAAAATCAGCGGTTGAAAAAATTGCTCACCGTCATGTGCAAACTCATGTACAACCGGAACAATATCCAATAGTTGGAGAATGTATGTTGCAAGCTATGCAGGATGTTTTGGGAGAGGATGCAACCCCAGAAGTTATAGGCGCTTGGAAAGAAGCTTATCAGGTATTAGCGGAAATTTTTATTCATCGAGAGTATGAAATATATGAGGAGGAAGGTGTTTCCTAACTGAATTTTTGTGAGTAAAAAAAGGGGGAAAATATTAGACATCTCCAGAAAATAAATTTATCTTTATTGAGTATCAGCTAGAGTTGTAAAATTTACTCACAAAATCATTTTTCGTCTCTTTTCAGTTATATAGAATCCGGATAATTACTATAGCTCGCGTCATTGCGACTGGAACGCAGTGGAAGGTTTGCGCAGCATTCCGTAAGGAAAGCAATCTCAGAGGTGCGCGGAGATTGCTTCCTATCGTGGCAATGACCACTGTTCAACCGGATTCTATATTACATAGGACTTACGCATAAACGCTATTAGTAGGGTGTGTTAGCCCTAGCGTAACGCACCAAGCCTCTATATATAGTGCCTTTGCGTAAGTCCTGTTACAAAAAAAATATATTTTTTTCGGAGAATTCTATTGAGTTTAATAGTTGCAGGAGAACGTAGTGGTGTTGGCAAAACAACTGTTACGTTGGCGTTACTAGCTTATTTAAAACGACAGCATCTGCAAGTACAATCATTTAAAGTAGGACCTGATTATATTGATCCGATGTTTCATCAGTATGTCACGGGTAAACCTTGTCGGAATTTAGACCCAGTTCTGACTTCTGAGATTTATGTGCAACAATGTTTTGCGCGTAATATTCAGGGTGTTGATTTTGCTCTGGTGGAGGGGGTGATGGGTTTGTTTGATGGGGTGATCAATCCGGCCTTACCCTCATTAGAAAGGGATTTTAATGCCCCCTTAACCCCCTTAGAAAAGAGGAAATTTGATCCCCCCTCACCCCCCTTAGAAAGGGGGGAAGAAGATGATTTTAATCCCTCCACTTTAGAAAAAGATGATGGTTGCTTTCCTGATTTTGCTTCTACTGCTCATATTTCCCGGTTGCTGAATATACCTGTTTTATTGGTGCTTGACTGTAGTCGGTTGTCTACTTCTGTAGCAGCGATCGCTCATGGTTTTGTTTCTCTCGATCCTACTATTAATTTTGCTGGTTTGATACTTAACCGGGTGGGGAGCGATCGCCACTTACAATTATTGCAAAGTTCTTTAAAAGTTCTAAATTTACCTGTACTTGGGGTTTTGAGACGGCATCAAAATATTAGTATTCCTGACCGACATTTAGGTTTAGTTCCTACTGATGAAATGCCGAGTTTAGATAGTTTGATTAATGACTTAGCAGATTTGGCTGAAAGTTGTTTTAATTGGGATAAGTTATTGCATCTTTTACAGGTTAAAAATGATATATTTCATAATTTTTCATCTAAAGAAGTTGCCTCGGAAAAGAGAATAAAGATACCTAGCTTGATTATCAATAATTTTGAGAAAAGAAAGTCAGAAATTTTAATAGGGGTCGCGCGGGATAAAGCCTTTAATTTTTATTATCAAGACAACCTAGATATTCTAGAAGAGTTAGGAGCAAAAATATTATTTTGGAGTCCGCTAAAAGATGAAAATTTGCCAGAAGGAACACAAGGTTTATATTTTGGTGGAGGATTTCCAGAAGTTTTTGCTCAACAGTTAAGTGAAAATATTCTTGTTAGAAAAGCAGTTCAGGAAGCAATTATTTCGGGAATACCAACTTATGCAGAATGTGGTGGGTTGATGTATTTATCTGAGGCAATTATTGACTTTAATAGTAACTCTTGGGAGATGGTAGGAATTTTGCCGACTAAAGCAGTAATGGGGAAAAGTTTAAAGTTAGGATATCGGCAAGCAATTACAAATGTAGATACTCCTCTTTTAGCAGCAAATACACAAGTTTATGGGCATGAGTTTCATCGTTCTGAATTAACTGCAATTCCCTCAAAAACTCTATATAAAATGTGGCGATTTGATGAAGATAAAAATCAGATTCCGGCAACTATGGAAGGCTGGAATTTTTATCAAGTTCATGGTTCTTATCTACATCTTCATTGGGGAAATAGGGTAGATATTCCTAGACGTTTTATTAGTTATACAGGACTTACGCATGAAATAGGAAAAACTAGGGTTTGAGATTGCTTCCCTATCGGTCGCAATGACGAAAATACGTTGTACTGCGTAAGTCCTGTTATATTGAAAAAGCACGGAAAAAAAAGGTTTAAGATTATATTCGGTTAATTAATTCTTCTATGAGTTAGGACTCAAGGGAAAAAGCAAAAATAAAGGTAAGCATTCCGCAGGAAATGCTTACCTTTATTTGATTCTTTGTTTTGTTGTGTACATATTTTTGCTAAAATAAGAAATGTTCAATATCAAATGAAAAAATAAAATGACTGTATCTGTGGAATTTATTCAAGGATTAAATGAGAAAATTGCAGAAGTTAGTTTGAGAAAACGTCGAAATTCTGACACAAAAATAGTGGTACTTATATTTGACCGTCTCCAAGCAACAGAAAGTTTTCGTTCCTTCACTAATAAAATAAATAAATTGTGGTTAAAAGATGAGGAGGGAGAAATTGAAGTTACCCCTAGTGGGATTAAATTTTTATCTGCTGATGAAAGTGATTTTTCTCAAGTAGAATGTTCTTTTGAAGTGGAGTCTGAGGAAAATTTTGAGAGAGTAATGCGGTTTTTACATCGTTATGCTGAGGCGAATGGTTTTGAGTTTAAATCTAATTAAGTACCTGGTCATAATTAAAATTATTTGAATGGGAAGATTCAGCAGTTAGGAGTCAGAATTATTTTGCTAAATTTATTTGTTGTAATTGTTTTAAGTTTAATTTTGTCTACCTATTTAGGCAAATATAAATAGTATCTGGTTAATATCTCGTGAAAAAGTTTTGCTTAGGAGAGACAACAGGCAAAAGTTCAATAATTAATAATTCAGGTTTAAAGCCTCCCCTTTTAAGGGGAAAAAAGAAATGATATTTCCCGATATTCAATCCTCTCGGTTTTAACCAGAGGTAATTATCAATTATCCATTATCAATTATCAATTAATGAACTTTTCCTATAGAATCCTTGAAGATGAAATAGCAAAGAACTGTCAAAATCATAAGTTTAGCTTATACAATCTTCCTAATCTGCTGAGGTACATAAAGCAGGCTGGAACTTTTGCAACTTTGAGTTAACTTTACCTCACTATACTTTTTAAGAGACTTGCGTGTAAATAACTTGCCAGCTAAACTAAGGAGTGAGCTAATGGGAATCATTCTAAAATAGATCAAATAAAGGATAAAAATATGACGAATAACATTGAAAATAAAGTTGTTGTAATCACGGGTGGTAGTAGTGGCTTGGGTGAGGCGACAGCAAGACATCTGTCAAGTTTGGGTGCGAAGATTATTCTCGGCGCTCGTCGTGAAGATAAGCTTCAAGCAATCGTAAATGATTTAAAAGCAGTGGGTGGCGAAGCAGACTATCTGGTAACGGATGTGACAATCAGAAGTGATGTTGAGGCACTGGTACAAAAGGCTATCGATGCTTTTGGTCGCCTTGATGTAATGGTGAATAATGCGGGTCTCATGGCTATCGCCCCAATGACTGCACTAAAGGTGGATGAATGGGATCGCATGATTGATATCAACATCAAAGGTGTTCTTTATGGTGTAGCTGCTGCACTTCCTGTCTTTGAAAAGCAGGAAAGTGGTCACTTTATCAATATATCCTCTGTCGCCGGGGTGAAAGTCTTCAGCCCCGGTGGAACAGTCTATAGCGGTACAAAATTTGCTGTACGGGCTATTAGTGAAGGCTTGCGCCATGAGGTAGGGGGTAATATTCGCACTACAAGCATTGAACCCGGTGCAGTTGAGTCTGAGTTAAAGTCTGGTTCATCCGATCAAGGTAGCACTGCTGCTATCAAAGAATTTTATGAGAATAATGCAATTCCTGCGGATTCTATAGCGCGTGCAATTGCTTATGTGATTGAACAACCTGCCGATGTGGATGTGAACGAAATCATTATCCGTCCAACTGTCCAGGATTTCTAGGCTTAGTAGATTACAAAGTCGGTTTCAGGGAGAGGATTTCTGAAGAAGCGATCGCCAATTGAAGGCGTAAAACTAGAGTAAACTAGATAAAAATCAAAATCATAACAGGGAAAAAAATGAGTAAATCAATAGTAGTTAAACAACTGATTGCCCAGGAAATTACATCAGAGAATTTTCAACCTTTTGGGCAATTAATTTCTGCTGCACAAGATGGCAAAAAATATGACCAAAATGATGCTCAATTAAGTTTAGAAAATGGTACGCCAAGATTCTATATTATGAGGTTGGATAATAAAGGTCAAAAGTTTACAAAAATTACTCGCCATGTACAATGTACTCAATGTTTAGGTTCTTTAGAAGGAAAGGAATGGTTAATGGCAGTTGCTCCACCTTGTCTAGAGAATGAACCTAAATTAGAGGATGTAATTGCTTTTAAAATTCCCGGCAATTGTTTTATTAAATTAGAGGTAGGAACTTGGCACGCCGGACCTTATTTTGAGCAAGATTTTGTGGATTTTTACAACCTAGAATTAAGTGACACAAATGTTGTCGATCATTTTACTCACGATTTTGCTAAAAGTCATAATTTAGAGTTAGAAATTGTTTAATTAGGGGAAAGTTTTTTCAACTCTTTCCTATTCCCTATTCCCTATTCCCTCTTTCATAAAAAACTATGGTTGAAAATATCCAAGCTCAAAATATCGAGCTATACCAATTACAAGAAAAATTTGATCTTCAACGTACAAATGATGACCAATTCTTTCCAGAATGGCAAGAAAATTTGCCCGAACTCTCAGATGAGGACAAGCGGGCATTAGATGAAGTGAAAAAGGATTATTTCCACTTGTCAACATATCCCATTCTCGAACCCATTGTCAAAATGGTGGTATTATCACCTTTATTGAAGTTAGCAGGTTTTTACCGTCCACCCTTTTATTTAAGCGCTGAGAAAGAAGTGCAAATTACTTCTGAGGATAAAGGAACAATTG
>JBFRWR010000819.1:0-4631 GCA_051439685.1 Trichodesmium sp. | reverse complement strand
AAGCAGATTTTATGGATCAAATTAATGTTAATACTCGTACCACAATTAAATTGTGCTTAATTGCTTTGTTTATTGCCACAATAGTAGGAATTTTTACCTCTCGTTGGATTAGTTATCCTGTGATGCTATTAAGTGATGCAAGTAGAGAAATTGCTGGAGGACAACTCAACCAAAAAATTGAAGTCACAAGAGTTAATGAATTAGAGATATTAGCAGAATCTTTTAATTTAATGGCAAAGCAATTACAAGAATCTTTTCTTGAGTTGGAGAAAACTAATGCTGAGTTAGAAAAGCGAGTGGAAGAAAGAACTGCGGAACTACAAGAGTCACACGAAAAGTCAGATCGCTTACTGATGAATATTTTACCTGAACCTATTGCATTTAAACTAAAACATGATACCAGTGCTATAGCTGATTATTTTGAAGAATCAACAATTTTGTTTTCTGATATTGTTGGTTTTACTCCTCTTGCTGCCAAAATTTCTCCCATAAAATTAGTTGACTTGTTGAATCAAATTTTTTCTCAATTTGACCATATTGCTGAATTCTATGGTTTGGAGAAAATTAAGACTATTGGAGATGCTTATATGGTAGCAGGTGGGTTGCCAGTACCAAAAAAAAATCATGCAGAAGCGATCGCTAATATGGCGTTAGATATGCAGCAGGAAATTATTAAATTTACAACAGATATTGGTCAAAAATTTCAAATTAGAATTGGTATTAACAGTGGTCCTGTAGTAGCAGGTGTAATTGGTAAAAAGAAATTTATTTATGATTTGTGGGGAGATGCTGTTAATGTAGCTTCCAGAATGGAATCATCTGGAGAACCTGGAAAAATTCAAGTTACCAGTCACACTTATGATTTATTAAAAGAGCAATATATTTTTGCAGAAAGAGGAATAATTAGGGTTAAAGGTAGGGGTGAAATGATGACTTATTGGTTGTTGGGAAGAAAGAATTAGATTTAAGTCAATGTAGAAAATTTCCAGTAACATATAGGATTTATCGGTCTTAATAATTTTAAGTATGAGGTAAGTGATTTAGGTAAGTTCTGAGTCATTTCTATTTGGCTAAAATCCGACCGTAGGGATGACTTATTGGTTGTTGGGAAGAAATAATTAGACTTCAGTAAATGTAGAAAATTTCCAGTAACATATAGGATTTATCGGTCTTGATAATTCTAAGTATGAGGTAAGTGATTTAGGTAAGTTCTGAGTCATTTCTATTTGGCTAAAATCCTATAGCAGGGATGACTTATTTGTTGTTGGGAAGAAATAATTAGACTTCAGTAAATGTAGAAAATTTAAAAGTAATATATAGCATTTATCGGCATTGGTAATTTCAGGTATGAAGTAAGTAATTTAGGTGAATTATCTGAGGCATTTACAAAAAATGTGTTTTTTGAATTTACATTCAAAAGCTGACTTCTAATAGCTAAATGCTTACGATAAAATTATATCAATATTTTTGATTGAGAAAAGCTTCTTAGGCTGACATAACTACTTTAAATCTAATAAAGATGTAGCCTTAGCAATTTCCACTAATTTCATTCCCGATGGGTAGCTATCTTCTGTTTTAATCCGCTTAATTTCTGCTTCTGAAATATTTAGTTTCAAGGATTTAGCTATTCCTTGAACAATATTAGTTCTATCAATTATTCCTGCAACTGCTCCGGCTGGTGAAAGAACAGTTATTTGCTTTTGCTGATGAAGTTCCATAATATTAATCACCTCTAATAAACTAGCTTTTTCTGAAACAGTAATAATCTGGTTGATCGGGCAAATAATCATTCTTAAACTTTGACTATCCCAATAACTTTGTTCAATATAGTGAATTACATCAGCGGAAACTAAACCAATATAACGCCCCTGACTAGCAGCAAAATAAGTAGAATATTTAGCACTTTTGAACAGATATTTCTCGGCAAACTGACTTAAAGTTAAATTTGCATCTACCACACGAAAATATTGAGTCATCACCTCTAAAGCTTGAATATTAATTAAGGCTGCCTGTAAATTATTTATGCGATGATAAATTCTCGCATTATGCAGAACAAACCAACCAATTAATCCAATCCAAAAACCACTATAATTTCTAGTTGTTAAAACTACGATTAACCCTAAACTAATTCCAAACCAACCTAAAAATTTCCCAATATTTGCTGCCCATTTTACCCCAATAAAACGACTACCAGTTATTTTCCAAATCACAGCTTTTAATACTTGCCCGCCATCCAAAGGCAAGCCCGGAATCATATTAAAAATTGCTAGAATTAAATTTATTTCTGCGCCTCTACTAATTAACTGACTAACTAAACTTGATGTGGGGAAGAATAAACTGGTAAAACCTAACAAAAAGAATAAAAATAAACTAACTAATGGTCCGGCGATCGCTACTTGAAAAGCTTGCCCAGGAGTTCTAGATTCCCTATCTATTCCAGTAACTCCTCCAAACAAAAATAAGGCAATAGAATTAACTTTAATACCTTGAGAAATAGCAACTAAACTATGACCTAATTCATGTAAAAATACAGACCCAAACAATAGTAGAGCAATTACAAATCCACCAGTCCCAGCCCAGAAAAATCCCCATTCTTTTTGATAATCTTGACTATTAATGTATGCTACCCAAAGAAAAATAATTAACCATGAAAAATCTAACAATAAGGGAATGCCAAATAATTTTCCAATTCGCCAACCTACCTGCATGAAATTATTTTGAGATTTATTATTCAAATTTTAATGTGATTTAATCTCTATTATAGGGTTTGCTGAATAAAGTCTTTTTGCTGAGGTAGAGAACAGGGAATAGGGAATAGGGAATAGGGAATAGGTAATAGTTAAGACTCAGGAGAAATGGGAGTTATAGGGAAGGTAATCCTTGATGATACCAATAGTGATTTTTAGCAAGAGGGTCTCCCCAAAATCCTAACATACATGAGCAACAACATCTAAAAACCTGGTACTTTTTCCCGACTAAAAAAGGTGCTTACATTTATCTGTAAATGCTTTGAGATTTAATCATCAAGCGCTATTATAGACAGTCCCCTAATATTAATTTTATGTGAGTATGCACAGAATTACTGATTTATTAATTTGTGATTTTTATCAACAGTCAAATGTATATAGCATTTTTATGTTAAATGCGGAAACCTAGTTCTATTAAAAAGGGAGAAGAGAACAGGGAACAGAGAATATTAAATAAGAGAAAACAGGATTTAATACTAGATTACCACAAGGATTAGTGGGAACTTAAAGACAATATTTTTTATCAGAAACAAACTCAATATAGCACTTTGCATGACCAACCAGCACAGTAACAATAGTAAGTAAAATTAAGTTCTAAATTTACTCAAATTTTATTGTTCTAATTATTGTACTTAACTGTTATACAAAGGGATGTATATAGCAATCCTATTTGAGTTGTGTACAAAATTTTAATGGCTTTTCGAGAAAAGGTAAGAGGTGGGAGTTTCAGTTTTTTTATTTACTTTTTGATTGATCACAACCTATAGCATTTTCATTTGAAATACGGAATATAATTCTATTAAAAAGGGAATAGGGAATAGTCAAGAAGGGAAAACAGTATTTAATACTAGCTTTGCACAAATATTAGTGGAAACTAAATACAATATTTTTTATCAGAAAAAAAGTCAATATAGATAATCATCTCATTTAAAAATGCTATATATAGTTAAAAAAGGAATACTGAAAAAATTTTGATTTTCTCTTATCTTTAGATCTTTTATATAAACCTAGTATCTTGGAAAGGAACTGGGTTATTAGCTATTAGTTATTCAATAATTGTATGCTAGAAGATAAATTAGTATATTGAGAAATTCAGCTATTAGTTGTCAGCTCTCAGCTCTTCCTGCGTAATGCTACGCAAACAGGAATAATACCTCGCCTTTAAAATAAATATAGAGCTAACTTTTAGACTTTTTTTTGTAGTAAGTTGAATTATGGCTGAATAATATCCCTGTGGAAATAAAGCTTTTATTCCATATCAAAAGCAATAGCTAATTGCTGATAGCGCAGCTCCTCCCCAGGAAGCTTACTGACTGCTGAATACTTACATTAGTATTGATAAATTCAGTGAGAATTAAAAGCTCAGACTTGAGCATTACTTCTGCTGAATAAACCCTTACTCTCTATTCGTTATTCAGAACTGACAGATAAGCAGATACACAAAATTAATTACACATTTTGTCAGATTAAATCCTTTACACATCAAATAAAATTAGATAGTTCATTAATGGATAATTGATAATGGATAATTGATAATGGATAATTGATAATGGATAATTGATAATTACCTCTCCCTTTTTTGGCTCTGCTTTATAAACATCTTTCTTAACATAAAACTTAGACATTACAGACAAGTTATGAATAAGTCTGGGAGAAGGTTTTTCGGGAGAAAATTGTATTGAAAAATAGACTATGAGTGAGGACTGTAGACAAAATTATTACTCCCCCCTCTTCCCCCTCCACCCCCTCTCCCCACACTCCTACAAAGGTTTCAGGAGTTCCTGATCGGGGAGAGCTTTTAGGGAGAGGATTGATCAATAAGGAAAAGATTTATTTTTTTCCCCTTCAAAGGGGAGGGTTTAAACCTCAATTATCTAATTGTTT
>JBFRWR010000818.1:0-14085 GCA_051439685.1 Trichodesmium sp. | reverse complement strand
ATTGCTAAATCTTTGACATGACCTAATTGAGTAATATGAACTCCATTACCAGGAATCGGAATCGGGCGATCGCGTACAATTCTGTCAAAAAACCACGCTTCTAAATCATTATAATTTTGTGGTCCGTAAATATAAGTAGGGAGAATAGAAGTCCAGGGTAAACCTAGATTTGCTAATTCTGTTTCTGTTTCATATTTTCCTAAATGACGACTTTTTGGATCTGTAGCATCTCCCTCAATGTGAGGCATTTGGTCAGACTTTAAATAAACCCCTGCAGAACTCATATAAATGAAATGTTTTACTTCACCTTTAAAGATTTCTGCCAGAGGTTTTGTATCAGTTAATTTTCGTCCATTATTGTCAAAAACAGCATCAAATTTTTCGGATGCTAATTTTTCTTTGAGTTGGCTAGCATCGGTTCTATCACCATGAATTTCTGTTATTCCTGAGACTGGAGCCGGTTTATTTCCACGATTAAACAATACAATTTCATGCCCTTGCTCTACCAGAATTTTTGTTAAATAAACACCAATGAATCTGGTGCCACCCATAATTAATATCCGCATTTTTACCTCTTGCTCTAAATAGTTAATTATCTCATCATACCTATTTATCAAGTCAAAAGTCAATAGTAAGCATTTCCTGCGGAATGCTGCGCAAACAGCAGTCATATATCAGCTATCAGCTATTAGTTTCATTACCTTTAGTTGACAACTCAAGCTTATTTTTATTGTGCTTTAATTTATGGTTTAAAATGTAGTATAAGTTAAGTAAATGCCTGGTTAATTCATTTTTTATCTCAGAGCTGACCACTAATATCTGAATGCTTAAAGTCAATAGAATTATTTTTAAATAAGAAAGTGCTAGGATATTTCCTTAGATTCAATCCGATGGTTTTATTTAAGGTAATTATCCATTAAGGTATAAAGCCTCCTATTCCAAGATCAAAAAAGTGCTAGGATATTTCCTTATATTTAACCCGATGGTTTTCCTTAAGGTAATTATCAATTATCCATTATCCATTATCCATTAATGAATTATGCCAAATGAATATGTAGAGAAATCCAATGAGAAAAAGTATCGAAAAACTTCTCTTAGCATCGTTTTTGTAGTACCTATAGTGTTGCAAATTATGGTTGCTGTAGGTTTAACAGGATGGCTTTCATTACGCAATGGACAAAGAGCAGTTAATAATGTTGCTAATCAGTTACTCAGTGAGATAACTACCCGCGTCGATCAACATTTAAAAAATTATCTGAAAATACCTCCAATTATTAACAAAATTAATAGAGATGCTGTTCGTTTAAATAACTTAGATATAGATAATTTGAATAATTGGCGACCATACTTATTTCAAAAAATTCAATTATTTAATCAAGTAAGTACCATGGGTTTTGGCCGAGAAACAGGTGAAGTTATCTGGATATTGAGAGTAGATCAAAATAATTTAGAATTAGCAATTAGCGACCAATTAAGTAATGGAAAATTACAAGAATATCCTCTAGATAATCAGGGTAATTTGGCTGAATTACCAACAGGAGAATATGATTATGATTTAAGGAAAAGACCTTGGTATCAAGCTGCGATAGAAAAAGGCAAATCAACTTGGAGTAAAATATATCCTTGGATTCGTGGAGATGGTTCAATTAGTGATTTAGGAATTGCCCATGTACTACCTTACTATGACGAAAATAGTATTCGTCAAGGTGTATTTGTTGTTGATTTAAGCTTAAAAAATATTAGCAAATTTCTGAGTAATTTAAAAATCGGTAAATCGGGTAAAATATTCATCATAGAACGTTCTGGATTAATAGTAGCAACTGGTACTCCAATTAAATCTAAAAATAAACAAGTAGAACGTATAGAAGCAGTGGAAAGCAATATACCATTAATTCAAGCTACAGCTAAATATTTACATCAAGAATTTCTGGGTTTAACTAATATTAATCGTACTCAACAACTAAGTTTTAATTTCCAAAATCAACCTCATTTTATCGAAATTCATCCATTTCAATATAATCTTGATATTGATTGGTTGATTGTAGTAGTTGTTCCTAAAGCAGATTTTATGGAGGAAATTAATATTCAAAGACGCAATACAATTTTCTTATGTTTAGGGGCATTAGGATTAGCAATATTTGGCGGAATTTTAACTTCTAGATGGGTGATTCAACCTATTCTTCGTTTGAATATAGCAGCTAAAGCTTTTACCCAAGGAAATTGGCAACAAAAAGTAGAAGTTAAACACTCTGATGAACTAGGAGAATTAGCCAATTCATTTAATACAATGGCTGTACAATTACAAGAATCATTTCACACTCTAGAAACAAAAAATTCTGAACTAAAACGTTTAGATAAACTCAAGGATGAATTTTTAGCAAATACTTCTCACGAACTTCGTACTCCTTTAAATGGCATGATTGGAATTGCTGAATCAATGTTAGATGGAGCAACGGGAGATTTATCAGAAATTCAGCAAAAAAATTTATTAATGATTGCTCAAAGTGGTCATAGACTTACGGATTTAGTTAATGATATTCTGGATTTTGCTAAACTGAAACATCAAAATTTGGAATTGCAATTAAAACCTGTAGGAATTAGGGAAATAACTGAAGTTGTTTTGGCTCTTTGTCAGTCTTTAGTAGGTAATAAAAATTTGGATTTGGTTAATTCTATTCCATCTGATTTACCTCCAGTTTATGCTGATGAAAATCGCTTACATCAGATTTTATATAATTTAATTGGTAATGGAATTAAATTTACTGAATCTGGGAGAGTAGATATATCTACAGAGATTATTAATCAAGGCAAAAATCCACAATTAAATAGTGAACATCCAATCCGAGAAAACCAACAATTAGCAATTACTATTTCTGATACAGGAATTGGTATTGCTGAAGATAAACTAGGCAGAATATTTGAATCATTTGAACAAGCTGATGGTTCCACATCTCGTGAATATGGAGGCACAGGTTTAGGGTTAACAGTTACTAAAAAACTGGTGGAATTACACGGGGGAAAAATTTGGGTAAAATCTGAAATTGGCAAGGGTTCTCAGTTTACTTTTTCTTTGCCAATATCTAGAGAAAATTATGTGAGTAATAAATCTGATATCTCTAGGTTCATTAAAGGTAATCAGCAAGCATTAACTAGGGAGAAAAAAACGGAATTTACTATTGAAGAAAAACTAATATATTCTGCTCCAGGGTTATCAGCAACAGAACCAAAGTTTACAATTATGATTGTTGATGATGAACCAATAAACTTACAGGTTCTTGTGAATTTATTATCACTACAAAATTATTCCATAGTTCAGGCAATGGACGGTGTAGAAGCCTTAAAAATAATTGAAGCTGGATGCCAACCAGACCTAATTTTATTAGATGTAATGATGCCTAAAATGACTGGTTATGAAGTGACACAAAAACTCCGAGAAAATTTCTTACCTAGTCAATTACCAATTCTGATGTTAACTGCTAAAAATCAAGTCTATGATTTGGTGGAAGGATTAAATGTTGGAGCTAATGATTATCTGACAAAACCTATATCTAAAAATGAATTAATGGCAAGATTGAAAACTCATCTCAGATTATCTCAAATTAACAGTTCATACAGTAGATTTGTACCCCATGAATTTCTTAAATTCCTCAATAAAGATTCAATAATTGATGTAGAATTAGGCAATCATGTTAGTAAGGAAATGGCAGTAATGTTTTCTGATATTCGCTCTTTTACCGCTCTTTCAGAAACAATGACACCTCAAGAAAATTTTAATTTTGTTAATTCATATTTAGAGCGAGTTAGTCCAGTAGTCAGAAATAATAATGGCTTTATAGTTAAATATTTAGGAGATGGAATGATGGCTGTATTTCCTCATGGAGCAGATGATGCAGTTAAAGCTGGTATTGGTAAAATTAAAAAAGTTGTAGAATATAATATTAAGAGAGAAAATCAAAACTATCAACCTATTAAAGTTGGTATTGGTATTCATTTTGGTAAAATGATGGTAGGTATGGTAGGAGAAAAAGCAAGAATTCAAGGTGATGCTTTTTCAGATAATGTTAATTTAACTGCTCGTTTAGAAGGATTAACAAAATTTTATGGGGTTTCTATTATAATTAGTGAAGCAGTATTTAATAGTTTACAAGACCCCGATCAATATCAAATTAGATTTTTAGATCGAGTCTTAGTTAAAGGCAGAAATCATCCTATTAAAATTTATGAAGTTATGGATGGAGAATCAGAATATTTGCTAAAGTTAAAAAAACAGATTCAAGGAGATTTTACTGAAGGAGTGTTACATTATCAACAACAAGAATTTGCCAGAGCAAAAGCATATTTTCAGAAAGTATTAATAGTAAATCCACAGGATAAAACTACAGAAATTTATTTAGAACGAGTCAATCGTTTCTTATCAGAAGGTGTACCTACTAATTGGCAAGGAATTACAACCTGGAACCAAAAATAATACCTAAACTTGAGCAAATTATATTTGGATAATTAAACTTTAAGTAGGAACAAACAATCGCCTATAATGTCACCACAAAAACCTCAATTTTCTCAACCTTCACCAAAATTGCCCCTACGAGCTGTAGTTATTGTGCCATTTGTAGTGCAAATCTTCGCAGCAGTAGCTCTAGTAGGATATCTTTCGTTTACAAATGGTAAGAATGCTGTTAGAAACTTAGCCTATAAATTACAAAACGAAATTGCCACTAGGATTCAGGAAAAACTCCATATTTTTTTAGAAACTCCCCACTTAGTAAATCAATTAAATGTTAATAATATTCGGACTAATCAACTTAATATTCAAGTAAATAATAATGTTAATTTAGAACGTCATTTATGGCAACAAATTCAGTCTTTTGATTCTCTAGGAGTTATTGGAGTTACATCTACATCAGGAAATATGACAGCAGTCAGTCGCCAAGACAATAATACATTTAATTTAATTATTACAAATGAATCTACAAAGGGAGAACTGAGAGAATATGCTACTGACACTCAAGGTTCTAAAAGTAATCTGACCAAAGTAGTTCCTAAATACGACCCCCGTTTACGACCATGGTATCAAGATGGTATAACTGCAGGTAAACCAGCTTGGGGTGAAATGTTCGCATCACTAATTGATGAAAGAGTAGAAATGATGGCTACTCAACCTGTTATTGATGATAATGGTAATGTTATAGCCCTAGTTAATGCTACTCTTACTTTATCCCAATTAAATAATTTTCTCCAAGATTTAAAAATTAGTCAATCAGGAGAAGCTTTTATCTTAAATCGTTCTGGAAAACTAATAGCTAGTTCCAAGATTATAGAGCCTTTTATTAAAGAAAATAATGACTTAAAATTGAGGAATGCTTTACAAAGTGAAAATGATTTAATCCGATCAGTAAGTCAATATTTAAAAGATAGATTTGGAGACTTAAATCAAATTCAAAATACTTCATTATTAAGCTTTGATATTGATGGCAAACAGCAATTTTTACAAGTGGTACCTTTTCAGGATGAATATGGTTTAGATTGGTTGATTTTAGTCGTAGTTCCTCAAGCAGATTTTATGGGAAGTATTTATGCTAATACTCGCATGACTATTATTTTATGTTTGATGGCATTAATATTAGCAATTATTTTGGGTTTAATCAGTTGTGAATTGATTATTCGCCCTGTTAGAAGTTTGAAGCAAGCAGCAACTTATTTATCTGTTGGTAACTGGGGAAAGAAAGTTGAGGAAGTACCTATTGATGAACTAGCAATATTAGCTAAAACATTTAATCAAATGACAGAACAACTGCAACAATCATTTGTTGAATTGGAGCGTAAAAATATTGCTTTGCAAGAAGCGGATAAGTTCAAAGATGAGTTTATGAAAAATATTTCCCACGAACTTAGAACACCACTAAATAGTATTATTTGTTCAATAAAATTAGTCCTTGATAACTTTTGTGATACTCCAGAAGAAGAAACAGAACTACTACAGCAAGCTGATAAATCTGCTATTCATTTGCTCGACCTAATTGATGAACTTTTAGATCTAGTAAAAATCAAAGAAGGAAAACTTCTGATTGAAAAAAAATTAGTAAATTTACATGAATGTTTAAATGAAATTATCGACTCTCAACAACCTTTAATTCAACAAAAAAAATTAGAATTATATAAACCTAAAATATCTAAATCAATATTCGTAGAAGCTGACCCCACAAAGCTCAAACAAGTTTTTTTAAATATTATTGATAATGCAATTAAATTTACGGATAAAGGGAGTATTACTATTGATATTGAGATGAAACCAGGTGTTGATACTTATGATATCCATCAAACTCCAATTGCAGTAGTTACTATTAAAGATACAGGAATTGGCATCGAACCTAGTAAACAAGAACAATTATTTCAATCTTTTGTGATGCTCGATGGTTCTACTACTCGTCCCTATAGTGGTTGTGGCTTAGGATTAGCTATTTCTCGTAGTTTGATAGAATTGATGGGTGGTAATATTATTCTAGAGAGTGCTGGTCAAAATCAAGGTACTACAGTATGTCTATCTTTACCTATTACTCTGAAAAATTCTGATTAATTTTGATTGGCTTTACACCAAACATGATATGATTAAGCATAACTAAAAATCAGGGTGAAAAGATGTCATCAAATTCTCATAACTTCCCAAAAAATGATGCAGAAAATTCTCTAGTAGATGGTACTTTATTTAAAAATATATCAATAGCTGCGTTGGTAGGAATAATAGCTTTTATCGGAATAAGTTCTTTAGTAATTGCTGCTAGTCAAAACTCTGTTATTCAAGTAGAAGAACAAAAATAAAATAGACTTAAGTTGAATTGGGAAAATAACAATAAATTTTATTGAATAGGCAAATATTACAGCATATTTTAGGATAGTAAAGTACATTTTAATAGTAATCTATAATTTTTATTAATTCCCTTTTCCCTATTCCTTAAAAGTATAAAAATTTGTATCTGAGCAACTCGAAAAATGCTGTATTTCAATTAAATACTAATTATCAAAATGAAGAATTTACTCAAAATTATTAAACGGATTTTTTTGCCTGAACACGATGAAGTTTTTCTCCATTTTATTGAAGGGATAGAAGTTATAGTTTCTAAAGTTTTATCTTTAGCTATGATTGCTATAATCATTTTTGCGACATTTGATTTGATGGTATTTATCTCTCAAAAACTTTTTTTTACTCCTAATCCTTTATTCAAAGATACATTATTTGAAATATTTGGACTATTTTTAAATATTTTAATTGCTCTAGAAATTTTAGAAAATATTACGGCTTATCTCCGCAAACACGTCTTTCAAGTAGAGTTAGTAATTGCCACATCTTTAATTGCTGTAGCTAGAAAAATTATTATTTTTGATATTGATAAAAAAACAGGACAAGACTTAATTGGATTAGCATTTGCTATTTTTTCTCTTTCCATTAGTTTCTGGATTATTCGTTCGTGCAAAAATAGACCTTCTGGCAATTAAAATTTATAATATTTCTGAAACTGAAAAGAAAAAAATATGACTAAAAATTATTTTAAATTTGAGCAAGATTTTGTAGAATCTCTAAGATGTATTCCCATGATAGTACGCTATAAATTAGATACCTGTGGAGTTAAATTAAAATTATCCCATTGGCATCAATTTAATCATTCAATTCGTCAAGAATTAGTTGATAAACCTTGCAGTCAAACAGATGAAATTGAAAGTTACCGAGAGTGGTTATATCAGTTAGTAATTGAACAAACAAATACTCCTCCTAAAGATTTACCTATTGCAGAAAATCCTGCTTGGATGGATCGGGAAAAAATTCCAGAAACTATTCAGGAAAAAGCTCAAGAATTAGGGATTAAAATTCAGTTAGAGCAATGGCAAAATCTAACTCCACTACAAAGATTTGTTTTGATTAAGCTTAGTCGCCCCAGCCATGAAAATCAAAACTTTTTACCTGCAGTTCAGGAATTTAAACTGATTTAAGGTATAAATATACAACACAAATTTTTAACAATGATTATTTTGGATAATTGTTATGTTGATTTGGTGTGGATATTTTTGATTAAGTAATTATCGAGTGTAATATCAAGTATCATTAATTAGCCAGAATAAATTAGTTATCTTAAGATAGGGAATAGGTATGGAGGCAGGAAAAAATTGATTATTTCTCTGGGATAATTTATTTTATTTTTTATTGTTGAAGATGTCTTTTAGTCATCTTTAGATGACTTCTGTTATCAGCCAATAAATTTATTTATTAGCGATAAATGGGGTATAAATTTCCACAAATTTTAGACCAAATGGCTCGCAAAGCCAAGAATTTCAATCCTTGGCTAATAGCTTAAGTCATCTCAAAGATAACTACTATGTATGCCATTCTTTTGTACTACGGTTAATTAATGCAACCTGATATAAACAAGATATTTTAAATAATACCCAGTTATAGCAATATGATTTGAATTGTGAGATATTGAAAATTTTTAGGGAACGGGGAACAGGGAACAGAAAAGAAGAAAAAAATGTATTTTCTAAGTATGATTAATGCTATATTCAATACTTTTAAGAAATATCTCAATTCTCACATCTGATTCGGTGATTGCTATATTTGCTTTGATTATAAATCTAAGGGTTTAGAGGCTAAACCCCTACTAGAAATTATGAATTTTTTATAGAGACTAACTGATAGCGTAGCTCCTCCGTAGGAGGCTAACTGAAATGACTATAATTTATAAATCAATTAAACCTGCTGGAGGAGTAATTTCAATCAGATTTTGTTCACAATTAACTACCGGAACAATTTCTTTGACAAAGGGAATTAAAATATTTTGAGATTTGGGAGGTTGAGTTTTTTTATGATGTTTATTGTTCCGCTTTATCTCTGTTGTTTCTGTTGGGTTATCTTCAGATACTTTCGTTTCTGGACAGATTTTTTCTACCTCTAACAAATCATTTCCAGCAGAAATAATACCGACAACTTTACCAATAATTTCTCCATTTAACTGATTAATAACTGTTAAACCAATCAAGTCTGGTACATAAAATTCATCTTTCTCCAATTGAGGGCGATCGCCTTTTTCAATTAATAACTGACTATTTCTTAATGCTTCAGCTTGTTCCCGACTTTCAATTCCTGCTAATTCTATTACATATAATCCTTTACTAGCAATATAACGACCCCCCAGTAATTCAATAGAATGGGGTTCCACTTTACCAGGTGGTAATAACCACCTTTTTCCGGGTTGAATGAATCTTTCGGGAAAGTCTGAGCTAGGATATACTCGCAAGTCTCCTTTCAAACCTTGAGGTGCAACAATTTTACCAATTTCAATCCATTCAGACATAAAGTTAAAAGTTAGATAAATTAATTATTTTTATTTCTAGATTGTAATTGATTTTACTCTCAATTTGCTAAAAGGTATCATAATTAGACTTAATTCTATAGATGAAAATATTATTAGTTAATCAGGATTTTTAGAAGCTAATGAAAATTATCAAAGGGTACAGTAAAGAAACGACAGGGAATGGAAATAAGATTTTTATAAGTTTTCACTTAGGTTTAGCTAAACCAATTTATACTCTGATTTTAGTTATCACACTTTTTCTAACTGAAAGTGCTGCTTATAGTCAAAGTCAAAAGTATGGTCGTCATGTTTTGGTTCTACAAAAAATATCTAGGCTAAAAGAAACAAGTAACAGGGAAGAGGAAACAAAGAGCAGAATTTCCAATTTTTCATCTATTTTTAACTCTTTCACAAAATATTTAAACTTTTTATCTCATCTCCAGGATAAAATTAGCTCAAATATCAGCTTTAATTATGAATTAAAAAATACTTTTATCCCTAGAAATTTATTAACTAGCTTCCCCTACTTCCTAACTCAAAATCAAACAGAAATTGAAGACTTTAGACTAAAAGAAGAAATTCGTAATCGTGTCCGAGAAGAAGTAGATTATACATTTCGTCATGCCACATCATTACTCAGTATTTTTCTGATTTTGTTAACTTTATTTCCTACTTCTGCTGCAATTTGGATTTGGTTTCTTCAGACAAAATTATCTAACAAAATTGAGATTACAGAACAAGAAATTGAGAGTTTTAAATATGACACAATATCTCAATTAAAAGAAATTGTTAGTGAAGCTCAAATTATCCTAGATGAACTGACACAAGAAAGTCAAAAAGCTGATGAAAAAATTGAACAACTTCAGAATGATACTTTGATTCAATATTCTACTTCTCAAATTGATAATTCTCAGCCCTTAATGATGGCAAATGATTATGCTAAACAAGCAGATCAATTTTTCTTTGCAGGTCGATTAAAAGAGGCAGTTCATTCTTATAATCAAGCCTTGAAAATTCATCCAGAAATGGCAGATGTTTGGAATAATCGTGGTGTAGTTTTGACAAGATTAAAGATGCTTAATGAGGCAATTTCTTCTTACGAGCGAGCTTTACAAATTAAGGCTGATTATGCAGATGCTTGGAATAATCGCGGTGTTTCTTTAATAGAATTACAACATTATCAAGAGGCAATTAATTCTTTTGAACAAGCAATAAAAGTTAAATCAGATTATGCAGATGCTTGGAATAATCGAGGTGTTTGTTTAGCAAAAATTCAAAAATATCAAGAAGCAGTTAAGTCTTATAATCAAGCAATTGCTATTAAAAATGATTATAGTGATGCCTGGAATAATCGCGGTGTTTCTTTAATGAGGTTGGCTATTTATGGAGAGGCGATCGCTTGTTTTGATAATGCGGTAAAAATTAAACCAGACTTTTTTAGTGCTTGGTATAATAAGGCTCGTTGTTGTAGTTTGAAAGGTAAGGTTGAAGTGGCTTTACAAACTTTGAAAAAGGCGATTAGTTTGCAGCCAGGAAATTGTCAGGAAATGGCAAAAAATGAACCTGATTTTGATAAGATTCGGGATAATGAATTTTTTCAGAAATTGATTGATGCGTAGGTTGGGTTGACGCAGGAAAAGTAACCATTATTGATGAAATTCAGGATAATTAATTATTTCAGAAATTGATTGATTGAGAATAAATAGTTTAATTATCATCTAGCTCTATTAATTCTATGGAATATTTGAGACTAAAAGCATATTCTTTGGTTTTTTAAGCAAAGATACATGGGAAAGGCAATCAATAGTTTCAGCAAAATAAGCCCATTTATTTCTGAGATGATGGAGGCAAGTTACTAAAGTATGATATTCCCAATTATAAATAACAATTTATATTTCTAAAACGGGGGTATTTATATCATGTCTGCTTAATTAGGGTTTGCTGAAAAAGTCTTTTTTTTAGGAGTAAGGGAGTGGGGAAGTAGGCGAGTAATTTTTTGCCCAACTATGCGCCCAAAATAATAACTTTTGGAGCATGAGCAGCTCAAAAACAGATACTTTTTCAATACCTAAAAAGGTGCTTATCTTCACTTGTCAATACTTTGATATTTAATCAGAAACCCCTAATTAGTGATAAAAAACTTTTTCCTCATTTTTCTGATGATATCTTCTTTTTTTCACCACTAACTAAAGTAATATGTAATGAAAAGTCTTTTCTTAAAAATTTACTAGCCCTTTTATTTTTCCCTATTCTTTATTCCTGCTTGACTAAATAATTCCTGTTGTAAACGAGAAATTATTGTATCCGGTTCTACCTGACTTAAAATATCCTGAATAACTACATCTTGCCCCAAATGTCCCCAAGTACAACCCCTTTCCAAATAAACTTTAGCAGCACTACCAATAGCATAACTTCCATAAGCAGCAATAGAAGCTTGAGTAATAGCAACTCCCACATAAGAAGTAATATTAACCTTGCCTAAACCTAATAATAAATTACTGCCAAAATCACCTAACAAAATACCACCTGAACTAAATATAATTACTTTCCAAAGTTTACCCGCTTCATAGCTAGTCATCGGCAAATTATAAAGGCGAGACAAGGAACGAATTAATGCTAAATCTATTACTGTTGTGCCAACTACATCAATAATAGAAATAGGATTCAAACCAACAGCTAAAGCTTTATACTTAGCAAAATTCCAAATTAAATCATCAGCTTCATTCTGTTTAATTTTAACAGTTTGATGAGCAATACTGACCTCAGCTTCTCTAGTTTGAAGTAACGCATTTAAAGCCAAAAGCGATCGCCCTTCCCGCTCTAAAATAGTAATTATTTTCTGTCGCAACTCATCTATTTGAGGAGGTAAAGTTTCCCATTCATTAGTTACTTTACCATCAGGCCATTCTATTCTTACAGGTATAGGGGTTGGTTCTGCTGATACCATTACTACTTCGGAAATAGGGTAGATATTTTCTAATTTTTCTGACTGATGAACGACAAGATTTTGCAAATTTTGATAAATTTCTTCTCGTTCCGTTTCTGAATATAAATCTATTTTATTAAATACTAAAATTAATGGTTTTTGAGCTTTTTGTAATTCAGATAAAGCATCATATTCAGTACGGGTAATATCTCCAGAAACAACAAATAAAATTAAATCAGCTTGACGAGTAACTTGCTTCGCCATTTCACCACGAATTTGACCTGCTACTTCGTCTAATCCCGGAGTATCTATTAAGTCTATTTTTACTACTTCTTGTTGATGGGAATTAACAAAAATATTGGGATTCCATCTAATCGAACGCGGCCATTGAGTTACGCCATTGAGGGGACCTGTTTCTAAGATTTTTTCACCTAATAAAGCGTTTAAAACGGCTGACTTACCACGACTGACTAGACCAAAAACAGCTATTTGAATTACTTCTTGATCGAGTTTATCAATATTATATTTTAATAGTTCTAATTGAGTTTTGAGAGTAGATGATAATTCAGAATTAGTTAATTTTAGTGCTGCATTTTGCAGGTGAGAATATCTCTTTAAAGCTTTTCGTAAACTTGCTCTAGCTCGCTTCCAGTGAAGTTGACTTTGTTGACGATAACTTTCTGTTGATTGAGAATTTTCTGTAATTATTTCTGGGTAAATATTTGAGTTGTTCAAAGTTAGACTTGCCTTAGATAATTTAATAGGAAATCAAAGTATAGTTAGTAATGATATAATTTTATCAAATCAATTGGCATAATTTCTGAAATACTGCTCATTGAGTCTAGGGAAAAAAGCTGATAATTGCTATAAGTTTTCTTTTTGGAGATAAACATGGAATTAGAAATAGTTATAGATGGTCAATCTATAAGCGAATTGGGATGTCTATCAAATTGGGAAAGTTTGGTAAGAGCTGAGATTAAACAAATTATCAAAAAAAATAGTTCTCAAATTACTCAAAGTAAAAGAAGAAAAGATTTTTTTCAGACAGAGTATTTACCAATAAATATTGAGAGAGAAGATTTTGATAATTTGCTAAGTCTAAGAAATTGGGAAGAGTTAGTAAGGAGTAAAATCAAAGAAATTATCAAAGAAAATTATGCTCAAATAGATGAATATAGATCCTATGACTTTAGACCGAATTTATTGGAAGTAGAAATACATGAGGAAGACTATGAAAATTTGACACGACTAAAATATTGGGAGCAATTATTAAGGGATAAAGTTGACAGAATTATTGATGAAAATTATGATCAGATATCTGATATTCTGTACGAAGAGAGTTTCTTAGAACCACTTCCTTATACTGACTACTCAGGTAGTGATGGTTCACCACTGACACCTGATTAATTAATTGTGGAACTGAGGCAAAGAGTCTATACATATAATAGGCTATTTTTTTTGCTTTTCCATTCCCAGAAAATTTAGTCTTTCCCGAAGTAGGGAAATATTTGACTCAGCTCATATCTGCGAGTCTTCTCAGATAATAGTCGCCTCTGAAAATTTCTCAATCTAGTAATTAGTCGCCAGAGGTACTTATTATTTATTCCCGAATTTTTCGGAGTTTCTCAACTTTCACAAAATTAGTATCTGTGGCAGTCGGGAAATATTTTCCTCCGTTGATATCCGATATGCTTCTCAGATAATAGTTGCCTCTGAAAAATTTTCAATCTAGTAATTAGTCACCAGAGGTACTTATTATTTATTCCCGAATTTTTCGGAGTTTCTCAACTTTCACAAAATTAGTATCTGTGGCAGTCG
>JBFRWR010000817.1:0-4571 GCA_051439685.1 Trichodesmium sp. | reverse complement strand
ACTCCTAACTCCTAACTCCTGTCTCCTGTCTCCTGTCTCCTGTCTCCTAATCCTCACTTTTGCTCATATTCCAAATGGGTTCTATATTAGCTGAAGTTCCTACAATATTCAATAAACTTTTGTGAGTTAAAATCCTCATCTATTTTTTCTGCTACTATTATTCCTAAATTGTGTAACCCTAAAAAAAACTTATGTTTGAAAATCTGAAATTAAGAATCCGTTTATTATTAGGATATGCAGTTTCCGTGGTTTTATTCCTGATACTAACCGCAGTAGTTTATGGAACTTCTAATCAAGTATTTGATACCTTAACAGAAGTTGATAGAGTACAAACCGTGATTCTAGACGTAAATAAGGTAACTTTAGATGGAGAAAAGATGGTTAGAAGCTTTAGCAGTTATCTAGCTTTTCCCAATGAAATGTTTCTTGAGAAGTATAATGGAGCTTCAAAGTTGTTTGATGCAGATATGAAGTCTTTAGATAGATTGATGATTTTTCCCGAACAAAAAGAACGTTTAGACAAAATAATGGCGGTGAAAAATAATTTTCAATCCTTGGCTAATCAAGTTATTGAATTAGTGCTAAAACAAGGCAAGCAAACGGAAGCTATAGATTTATTTAAAACTGAAAAAAATCAAGAATTTGTAGCTGAAATTGAAAGACTAAATCAAGATTTTTATCTATTAGATAAGACATTACTTGAAGAGCAAAAAAGGGAAACAAAAAAGAATCTAATTGTGTTGCGATGGTCTGCAAGTATCGAGGGAATATTGTTGATTTTTCTTTCGGTAATTGCCACAATCACAATCCTCGGTAATACGACTAAAAAACTGCAACTAATAACTGAAAATATAGCTACTGTTTCTACAGAAATTTCTGCTACAATAAATCAACAAGAACGGACTACAGCTCAACAAGCTAGTTCTGTAAATGAAACTACTACAACTATGGAACAATTAGGGACTTCTGCTCAAGCAACAGCAGAACAAGCTGAAGCAGGAGCAGTAGCAGCAAGAAAGGCTTTAAGCTTATCTGAAGAAGGAACAAAAGCAGTCGATAGAAGTTTAGAAGGGATGAATTATTTGAGCGAAAAAGTACAAGTAATAGCTCAACAAATCACTCGTTTAAATGAACAAACTAATCAAATTGGTAATATTTCTCAGCTTGTTGGTGACTTAGCAAATCAAACTAATATGTTGGCTTTAAATGCAGCAGTAGAAGCTGTTCGTGCTGGAGAACATGGTAAAGGTTTTGGTGTAGTTGCTAGTGAAATTCGGAAATTAGCAGATGAAAGTAGAAA
Source organism: Trichodesmium sp. (assembly GCA_051439685.1). Classification (GTDB taxonomy): domain Bacteria; phylum Cyanobacteriota; class Cyanobacteriia; order Cyanobacteriales; family Microcoleaceae; genus Trichodesmium. The sequence continues at coordinate 3,271 of JBFRWR010000817.1, read as the reverse complement.
GTCAGCAGAGAAAATTTATACCTTAGTTGCTGATATTCAAACATCCATTAATTCTACAGTTACGGCAACAGAAGCAGGTACAGAAAACGTAGAAATAGGAGTAAAAAGTGCTGAACAAACAACCGCAGCTTTTAATGGTATTAAAGAAGCAATTAATAATGTGGTGTTAAATAATCAGCGAATTTCTCTGAATGCTCAACAGCAATCTTTAGCTATTCAGCAAATGGGGGATGCAATGAATGATTTGAATAGAGGAGCAGGAGAAATAGCTGATGGTTTAGGACCAACTAAAGAAGCAATTCATAAGCTTAATCAAGTGAGTATAGAGTTACAATCCATAGTTTAATTTAGGGGTAGGAGACAGGAGACAGGAGAAAGGAGACAGGAGGCAGGAGACAGGAGACAGGAGACAGGAGACAGGAGACAGGAGAAATGGAAATTATAGAGGAAGTAGTCGTAAAAATTGTCCCAATATTTTTCTGGCATAATCATCCTCAAATACTAGCTTTTTGCAGCTCTATATACCGAAAACCTTGCAGTTTTTTAGACAAAAAAAAGGCTGAAATCAATATATATCATTGCTTTGATATTTAATCAGCAAGCATTAATTAATAATTAATAATTAATAATTGATAATTAATATAGAATTTGCCAGGGTAGTAGGGAGGTTGCATAACAAAAATGCGTTTTCCTGACGGAATGCTCCGCAAACATGTCGCGCAGCGATACGTCCCTAGGAGGTTGGGGAAAGATTGTTTATTATTCATTTATAGATTCTTTGCGTAAGTCCTGTGTTGATTAAGAACTGCTGTTTATTAAGAAAAGATAGATGAAGATTATAAATTTTACAATTAAGAGGAATTCAGAAAAAAATATGTGGGAAACAATGAAGCTAAAAAACCGTTTTTTGTTAGGATATACAGTACCTATCTCATTATGTATAGGATTAACGGCAATAGTTTATGGGACTGCTAATCAAGTATTTGATACTTTAAAAGAAGTTGGGAGAGTCCAAAATGTAATTACAAGTGTCAATAAAGTAGTCATAGAAGAAGAAAAAATGGTGCGCAGTTTTCGTGGTTATCTAGCAGTTAGAAATGAAGCATTTCTGGAAGAGTATAATCAAGCATTAAAATCATTTGATGAAGAGATTCAGTATGTAGATGGATTAATCATTATTCCTGAACAAAAAGCACGTTTAGAGAAAATGAATGAAATCAATAATGATTTTAAATCCTTTGCAAATCAGGTAATAAATTTGCTAGAACAAAATAAAATCAACGAAGCTACAACCTTATTTAACTCTGAGCAAGGTAAAAAACTTGTAGATAGTTTTGAAGAAATAAGTGAAGAATTTGCCAGAGAAGAGAATGCTTTGCTTGAAAAAGAGACAGAAGACACTAAAAATAATTTAATGATATTGCTCTGGATTCTAGTGATAGGTAAAATATTCTTGATTGTGATTTCGATAATTGTAGGGTTAAAAATTACAAGTAATATCACTGAACAAATTAATAAAGTAAGCGAAAATATAGTCGATTTTTCTACAGAAATTTCTACGACAATAAATCAACAAGAACGTACTGCAGCTCAACAAGCTAGTTCTGTAAATGAAACTACTACAACTATGGAAGAATTAGGTGCTTCTTCTCAAACAACAGCAGAACAAGCGGAAGCAGCAGCAGGAGCAGCAAAACAAGCTTTAACTTTAGCGGAAGAAGGAAAAGAAGCGGTAGATACAAGTTTAGAAGGGATGGGTTCTTTAAGTGAAAAAGTAGAGGCGATCGCTCAACAAATTACTCGTTTAAGTGAACAAACAAATCAAATTGGTAATATTTCTCAGCTTGTTGGTGACTTAGCTAATCAAACTAATATGTTGGCTTTAAATGCAGCAGTAGAGGCGGTTCGCGCTGGAGAACATGGTAAAGGTTTTGGTGTAGTTGCTAGTGAAATTCGGAAATTAGCAGATGAAAGTAGAAAGTCAGCAGAGAAAATTTATACCTTAGTTGCTGATATTCAAACATCAATTGATTCTACAGTTATGGCAACAGAAGCAGGTACACAAAATGTAGAATTAGGAGTCAAAATTGCTCGACAAACTGCTGAAGCTTTTAGTGGTGTGAAAGATGCTATTAATAATGTGGTGTTAAATAATCAGCAAATTTCTCTGAATATTAAACAACAAGCGATCGCTATTACGCAAGTAGTAGATGCGATGAATGAATTGAATACAGGGGCGCAAGAAACAGCGAATGGTTTAGGACAAACTCAAGAAGGAATTCAAAAACTTAATCAAGTAAGTGCAGAGCTAAAGTCTATAGTATAATTGATAATTAATAATGGATAATGGATAATGAAAGATTTTTTTTAATCTCTAATTATAGAATCCGGTTGAACAGTAGTCATTGCGACGATAGGAAGCAATCTCAGGGATATCACGAGATTGCTTTCCTTACGGAATGCTGCGCATTCATGTCGCGCAGCGTTTAATGTCGGCGACAGTCGAAAACCTTCCACTCCGTTCCAGTCGCAATGACTTGGATATAGTAATTATCCGGATTCTATATAATTAGGGAATAGGGGATAATTAATAATTAATAATTATTAATTACCTCTCAATAAAAGGGAGAGGATTGACTAAAATGAAAAAAATATGGTAGTCCTGCATAGTAATGGTATAGAGGAAAAAAAGAATATCTGGCACGGGAGCAAGATGCTCCCACTGCCGTGCTTCCTCACAACCATAATGAAAATCACGACCACCAAAAATATTTTTGTACCCTATTAGGGTTGGCTTTAAATCAAGATATTTAATTATTCATTATTAATTATTCATTATTAATTATTCCTATTCCCTATTCCCTACTCCCTAAAAAAATGAAATTAACCCAAAAAATTTACTATGGATTTTTTTTCATTCCTGGTTTGATTTTATCATCTATAGCAGCTTATTCTATCTATTCATTTTCCCGGATAGATAGACAAATTCAGACTATATATGATGATAGAGTTATTCCCTTAGAACAACTGAAAATAATTTCAGATGGTTATGCAATTTATATTGTTGATGCTACCAATAAAGCCCATCACGAAATTATTACAACAGAAGCTGCTTTAGCATCTATAAATGCAGCTATGAGTAGAATAGAAAAGAATTGGCTTACCTACAAACAAACCTCTTTTACTGAAGAAGAAAAACAGCTTGTTCAAGAAATAGAAAATTTATTAGAACCTGCTAATAGAAGAATTCAGGAACTAAAGCAAGTATTGT
>JBFRWR010000816.1:0-11994 GCA_051439685.1 Trichodesmium sp. | reverse complement strand
TCTTGCACCGGGAAGGGAGCAATAGTTATATCTTCTATAAACTGTTTCCGAATATATAGAGGATAAACTGAACAAATATTTATCATCAGACCACAAAAGATTTAATTTGACAATAATTTTTGATTTTCCAGTATTTACTTATAATAGTAATCTTAGTAGGAAATTTTATAATTACCCAAAATCTCAACTAAATTCGGAGAGCTTCATACAAATCATATCCTTTAAAAGTCAAGCTCCAGGACACGACCTTGAATTTGTTTTCCTAACCAGGGTGTATTGATAGAAAGAGATTTCAAAGTTTGCTTTTCTACTACCCAAGTTTCTTGAGGCGCAAATAGGGTAACTTCCGCTGACTTTTGAGGTCTTATTTCTCCAGGACTTAATCCTAAACATTTGCTAGGAGTCGTACTTAATACCCTCCATAACTCTAAAGCTGACAATTCTCCAGTTTCGACAAAATTCTTCCATAATAAAGGTAATGCTGTTTCTAGCCCTATAACTCCTGGGGGTGCTTCAGAAAAAGCAACTGTTTTCTCTTCATAAGAAAAAGGAGCATGGTCAATAGCAATAGCATCTAAAACCCCATCCTTGAGACCTTGAACCAAAGCCAAGCGATCGCTCTTATTTCCCAAAGGAGGTTGCAAACGTAAATTCGGGTCATAAGGAACAAACTTAGTTTTGAAAGGAGACTTACCCTCTATAGATTGAGTATCTAACAACAAGTGCATCCAGGTTGTACTAGCAGTAATAGGCAAACCCCTACTTTTAGCAGTTCCAATCAACTCAACACTTCGAGCAGTAGAAATTCTCATAATATGAACCGGAGTACCAATATCATCGACTAACTCTAATACAGCAGCCAAAGCAGAACTTTCAGCCATAGTCGGAACCCCAGGCAAACCCAAGCGAATAGAATCATATCCTTCTCGCATAACCCCATTACCTGCCAACCCAGAATTATTACAAAACAAAGCCACAGATTTATTCAGAGGTTTCAAATATTCCAAAACTCGCCGTAACAAACCAAGATTTTCTAGAGGCAAACCATCAGCAAACCCTACAACTCCCGTTACTGCTAATTCTCCCAACTCAGTCATTTGCTCACCTTTTACACCTTGGGTAATAGCACCCCAATAATAAAGAAGAGGAAAAGTAGATTTATCAGTTGTCTGAGTTGCCAAATTTTGTAATCTTGCCAAACCAGCAGGATTATCCAAAGGTGGAAAAGTATCGGGCAAAATTGCCAATCTAGTAAAACCTCCTGCTCTAGAAGCTTGCATTAAAGACTCTATAGTTTCTCGTTCCTCAAACCCTGGTTCCCCACTATGACAATATAAATCGACTAAACCAGGACCTAAAATTAATTCCCGACAATCTTGAATATCTGTTTTAGTAGGGAACTCAGAAATATTTCCCTCAACCCCTGCTATTTTTCCATCAATAATTAAAACATCAGCAACTCGATCTGTCTGGGAAACAGGGTCTAAAATTCGGACTTGTTGAAGTAGTTTGCTGTTCATTATATGGAGTAAAGTTTTTTTTGAGAGAACGGCTATTCTTTTGCCGATTAGCTGATTAGCTGATTATAATTGATAATGAATCAATGAAAGTCAAAATTTTTTCGATGGATAATTTAAAACACCTCCAATAATTAAAAATCAAACCAAATTATCGGATAAAAATAATCAATTATTTACCGAATAATTAATAATTAAATAATTCGCGCCTTGAAGCCTACCCTGGAAAGGGGAAACAAGAAAAAAATTTCTCTTTATTCAATCCTATTCCTTTCAGGGAGAGCTAATTAGGGTTTGCTGAAAAAGTCTTTTTTAGGGAGTAGGGAAGTAGGGAAGTAGGAAAGTAATTTTTTTGCCCAACTATACAGCTATAGCGGTTTTCATTAATATAGAATACAACTATTAAAACTGTAGTTGATCAAATTTCAAACATACCTGTTTTTCTCTGTAGTCTACCTTTGTGAAAACCGCTATAAAATGAAAAAATTTTGATTTTTCACCGAACCGTACATTAAAAGCTTAAAACCAAGGTATTTCAGATCTAAAAAGGCTAAAAAAATTATATCTAAAGACTTGTATATTCAATCGGTAGAGCAATAATTATCAATTATCCATTATTTACCCCTACTTTCTACTCCTTATTTTTCTGTATATTTTTATTTATATTCTTCCCAAGTTTTACCTTGTAATTTTTGGGCTAAATCTTTAGCGTCTTTCACGTCACCAATATCAAATTTACGAATATCAAAGTATTGTTTACTACTTTGCATACCTCCAGGGGTAGTTTTACAAAAATCAGTTGGATGTAAATCAGTTAGTAAAAATACTCGTGCTGGATACTGTGAATCATCTAAATAACTACGACGAATTCTAGCAATTTCAGCTAATTCTTCATCAGATTTATTAATATTTTTCCACTTAATAGAAAATTCTTCTTCTGACTCAATATCCACAACTGCTTCAATCTTGGCAACCCAGTCTACTTGTTTATTTCGATATACTCCTAAATAAAGACTACGACGATGACTATATGAACCACCTTTGGCTGTACAAACATATATATTATGCTTAATCACATCATCATAAGTTCCAGCACAATTAACAACATCTAGACGATATTTCCAAGAAGGTAGCAAATCTTCTTCATTAAAATACTCTTCTAAATCATTAATCGCATCGGCGAGATTTTTGGGTAAATTACTCAGTTTGATTGACTCTAAAAAATCTTCAAAACTAATTGGTAAAAATAAAATTTTATCTGCTTCAGCAGTCTTTTTAACATTAGAAAAAGCCGGAGCTTTAGGTTCATCTTGTTCATAGTTAGCAAGAGCAATAAGAATTTTTCTACCTTGCTTTTGCTTAAGACTTTCTAGATGACGTAATAATTGTTCTTCATCCAAACTACTTCCTCTCTTTGTTTCGAGCAAAATATAAAAAGGTTCTTGAGTAATTTCCCCATCAGGAATGCTTTGTTTTTTTCCTGCTTGTTGAGTGAATTTCACTCCTACTATTCCAGATAAACCTTCACCTAATAATTTGCTCAAAACTTCTGATAAAAATTTGGGATTTTCTTCATAAAGCATTTTGAGAATCAGCAGACAATGATTTGTAGTCTGATTTTATCTTTGAGAATAAGAAGGGAAAAGGCGAATATTTCGGCTCATTTCATTTTATTTTTCATTATTTGAAGATATTTATTACAGAAGATTTCGAGGAAATGATGTACAGAGTAAATGATGAAAATATTGTATTGCAGGTATCTTGCCCGCGCGGATGTACCTCAAGGGCAAGGGAAAGCGCTGTAACTGATAACTGAAATGACCCTACAATGCTCCAGCAGCAGTTTTGTCTAGAATACCCCCAGATAAATGAGAAGTAATATTCATCACCTCCAATACAGGAGACCCATCTGGACCTTGAGGATAATCAATTACACTAACCGCCCCATTACCCTGTTTAAAATTCCAGAAATGTTGAGGTGCTAAACCAAATAATTGACAAAGAATAGCCTTATTAATAGCATCATGGGCAACCACAATACCAGTACCAGAAAAAGTATGAATAATCTTCTGCCAAGCAACCAAAGCTCTTTCCCAAACCTGTTCTAAATTTTCCCCCTCTGGCATTTGTACAGTTTCAGGATATTCTTTCCACTGCTTCAACAAACCAGGAAAACCTGACTCAATTTCTGACTCAAACTTTCCTTCCCACAGACCATGACTAATTTCCCATAAACCATCATCCAACTGTAATTCCAAATTTGGATGGTGCTGCAAAATAATTTCTGCCGTTTCTTTAGGACGTAACATCGAACTACTAACAGCAAAATCTAGATGTACATCCTTAAGAAATTCGGCAGCAAACCCAGCTTGAACCCGACCATTATCATTAAGTGGTACATCAATTTGTCCCTGAAATTTACCATCTCGGTTCCAGTCTGTCTCACCATGACGGACCAATAACAATCGAGGACCTTGATGACCATCTCTAGGTTTAGGGAAATTTTTACCGATATGAGTAGTGAGATTCATTGATTCTAACTGTACTCCACCTCCCGGTTCATATTCCCCAGAAAAAGATGGATAGGGAGGAGTGAAGTTCAGCACGCTAATACCACAATTAGATTGTTGAATAGACTGATAATAAGATGGTGGTATTCCCAAAGCTGTAGAAATGAGGCAGCGATTAATACCATTGTGTGCCACAACCAGAATAGTTTGATGAACATTCTGAGTCAAAATTTCTGGCCAGAACTGATGAGCTTGGTCAAATAGAGATAATACAGGAAAATGCTTAATTTGTCCCTCTGGTTTTGATACTTCCATATAAAATTCATCGGGACGTTCTTTCCATAAGCTATAATCTGCTGGAAATTTCTCAAGAACCTCTTGACGCAACATTCCTGCCCAAGCAGGTAAATCAATTTCCCTTAAGTTTTCTTGAATTTGGATTGGTGGCGGAGATTCTAGATAGGAATGAATAATTTCTGCGGTTTGTTTAGCCCTTTGTAGAGGACTGGCGTAAATAGCATCAAACTTTAGGTTTTTTAGAGCTTCACCTACCTGACGAGCAGTATTTTGGCCTGTCTCTGTCAGAACTGACGCATCAAGGCGACCTTGAATTCGGCGTTCTATATTATAGGTGCTTTGGCCATGACGCACCAGGATTACACGGGTACTCATTGATAATTTAGATTATGGGTTGGTTCGGAAATTGGCAATAGAGTGAATTTTACCTTGTTTTGGGTTTTACATCCCTATTACCACTGAGTTTTTTTTAAGTCAAAAGTCAACATTAAAAAGTCATAAGTCATATTATCTCCGGTGGAATGGGGAAGTGGGGAAGCTGACAAGGGTAGGTTTTTAATATTTCAGTCAAGATAAGACAAGGAAGGAAAGAAGGAAAGTAGACAAGGAAGATTTGTTACGAAAAACTGGGGTTTTCAGCATCTGAGATTTTTAATAACCGAACCTAATTTTGTACTGTTTTTCTCCCTTGCAACCTTGTCTTCCTTATCCTCGTTGTCTTGTCGCAACCAGAAAGTAAAAACCTACACCTGTGAGGAGTTGGGGAGTGTGGGAGTTGGGGAGAGAAATTACAGCAGATTTCGGTGAGGATGAAAATCTTGTAGTGCGGGCATCTTGGTCGCTCCGGGGTGTACCTCGCGGGCAACGGTAAAGTGCAGTAAAAAATGTATAGCAGAAGATGGCTGTGCTACAAGCATTTTATCATTTAAAGTTGTACATCATTTTTGCTGGAGTTTGAAGATCAAACCCCTACAGTTTTTTTCCAAATAATTTAGCATTAGTATGCTCTAATATTAGTTAATTGCAACTGAAATAGTATTATTTTTGGAGATATTAATGACGATTAAAAAATTAATTTTAAGTATCCTGACTATTGTGGCGATCGCTTTTCTTGGTTTTTCTTTATTTGCTAGTGTAACTCAGCCACAAATTCAAAGTCGTCTGGAGCTATATCAGACAAATTTATTATTACACGCTGCGGAATGGAAACCTGAAAATTTAGACAGTAAGAACTTGAATTTTGCTAGTAAAGTTTTGATTGGCAATGATGCTTATGAAGCTGGCTTAACACAGTATAAAAATGCCCGTGAATCTGCTCAAGAGCAACTAGAAAAACAAGAGAAAGAATTAAAAATTATGCCTCTAGAAGAGGGGATTTCAGTAGAAAATCCACAGTTAAACAATAATATCAATCAGCTAAAAAGTCTCATCAATCAATTTGATATTAATATTGGAATTTTGCAAGTAGAACAAAATAAAATAGATGTTGGTTTAGCAACTTGGCAAAATTTAATAGAGTCAGAAACAGCCAATCAATCTTTAAGAGAAACCGCAAAAGTTTTAGCAGAAATGTGGAGTACGCCAGCCAATATTTCACCTAATGCAGAAGCTTTAATTCAACAAAAATTAGAAGGTTGGTTTCGTTATCGCTCCTTCAAAGAATTATATAAATTACAGTCAAGACCAGAACTTTTAACAGAACTAGAAACTCAAGAACAAGAAATAGCTGAACAAGCAGTATTAAAATTATCAATTGTCGCTGGTGTTCCCGGAATTGGATTAGTATTTGGAATAGGATTACTCATATTTTTAGGAGTACAATGGTTAATCTCTGGCAAGGAATCTTTATTATTAAAAAATGCCAATTTACCTTGGCAAGTTACTTGGGATGGTGAAACAATTTTACAAGTATTTGTTGTCGGATTTTTCTTAGTCGGACAAATTATGGTTCCTCTAGGATTAGAAATTTTTAAAAGTTTTACAAATTGGCAACCTGCAACTATGGGAGTTCGGGTACAAGCAGGATATATTCTAGGTAGTTATATTGTATTTTCCATTGGCGGTTTATCGGTACTATATTTTTCCTTAAAATCATTTTTTCCCTTACCCAAAGATTGGTTTAAATTTGATTTAAGCGGTAGTTGGTTTTTCTGGGGTTTAGGTGGTTACTTTGTAGCCTTACCAATGGTAATTTTAGTATCTCTAATTAATCAACAAATATGGCAAGGACAAGGAGGCAGTAATCCCATTTTACCTATTGCTTTAGAAGGGCAAGATGGAATAGCTTTAACTCTATTTTTTATCACAGCTTCTATTGCTGCTCCACTGTTTGAAGAAATAATGTTTCGTGGATTTTTATTGCCTTCTTTAACAAAATATATGCCTGTTTGGCTGGCAATTATAGCTAGTGGTTTTTTATTTGCTCTGGCACATTTGAATATTTCAGAAGTTTTACCTTTAGCTATTTTAGGAATAATTTTAGGAGTAGTTTATACCAGGTCTCGTAATCTTTTATCTTCTATGTTCTTACATAGTTTATGGAATAGTGGAACTTTGTTAAGTTTATATATTCTGGGAAGTGGAAATTCCTAAGATTTATTTCTATTTTTCTAGGGAGTAGGGAACAGGAAGTAGGGAGTAAGGGGCAGAAACTAGATAAACAGGAAATAGAAAATAAGAAAAATAAATGTACCTCACCCTTCTTGAGAAACGCTATATAAATTCTTATATATAGTGCGGGTAAATGTAATTTGATTCACCATGAACTTAAGGCTACTAAATATTTGCCCGCCCTCAAATAAATCTCTTGCTTTTCATAAATCAAAACTAAGTCAAAATTTACTCTTTACCAAATTCTTTAACTTAAAGTCTATTCCATATAATAGTAAAGTCATTTTATTAGATTGGCTTAATACAGCAAATTCCAGGTTAATCTGGTACACCTAAAAAAGTCTTTTTGCCTGTTTTCTAATCTTCCCTACTCCCTACTCCCTGCTCCATACTCCCTAAAACCATAAACATCTGTACTTCATTAATTAGGAAACTGCTCTATGAAAAATATCGAAAAATATGTCGAAGTAACGGCAGAATTAATCAATTTACCATTACAACCAGAACACCTTCCTGGAGTAGTCAAAAATTTAGAAAGAATAGCAGAGATGGCTAAATTAGTCACAGAATTTCCTCTACCTCCAGAAATTCAACCTGCTCCTAAATTTGAACCATAAAATAACCATAAAAATATTATTCATGGTCATTTCAGTTATTAGTTAGTTGTAATAATTTATCGTAGGGGTTTGGTCTCCAAACCCTATTTATTGCTTACTGATTACCGAAATAATTAATAATTAAACAATTAAATAATTAGATCATTCAGGTTTAAAGCCTCCCCTTTCAAGGGGAAAAAAAATAAATCTTTTCCTTATTCTTCAATCCTCTCCCTAAAAGGGAGAGGTAATTATCAATTATCAATTATCAATTAATGAAAGCAGATTCCAGGTATAAGAAGTACAGAAATTAATAATTAAATGTTCCCAGTGCGGGCATCTTGCCCGCGACGGGTGTACCTCACTAAAATGGAATCTGCTGTAAATCTAAAAGCATTTATAGGGAAAGTTGATTAATGAATAATGGATAATGAATAATTAGAGCTAAGTAAGTCTGCTCAGAAAAACATCACTATATTTAGTTTTGTAAATGAGCTGAAATTCCAACTAAATAGGGCTTGCTGATTAAATCTAAAAGTATTTACAGATAAAGGTATTGGCCTTTTTTGGGTCGAAAAAAGTGCCTGGTTTTCAGCTCTTCACCTTCAAAAAGGAGCGTATTTAGGCAAGAGTTGGGCAGAAAAATCATTCTGACAATTCCTACTCCTACCTCCTAGCTCCCATACCTTTTCTCCTGTCTCCTGTCTCCTGTCTCCTGTCTCCTGTCTCCTACCCTTACCCATAAGACTTTTTCAGCAAACCCTAAATAGTCTTTTTGAGTTAAGGTTACATTCTGTTAGATAGTTTGGTTTATTTACGCCAACCTGCTTAGTTAAAACAAAACTATCAACTATTAATTATTAATTAGGGCTTGCTGATTAAATCTAAAAGTATTTACAGATAAAGGTAAGTGCCTTTTTGGGGTCGAAAAAAGTGCCTGGTTTTCAGCTTTTCACCCTCAAAAAGTTAGTATGTTAGACAAGAGTTGGGCAGAAAAATCATTCTGACAATTCCTACTCCTACCTCCTAGCTCCCATACCTTTTCTCCTGTCTCCTGTCTCCTGTCTCCTACCCTCACCCATTAGACTTTTTCCGCAAACCCTAATTATTCAGAAAGTACCTAGTTTTGAGCTGCTTTATGCTCAAAAAGGAACGGATTTTGGGCGCATAGTTGAGCAAAAAAAATCACTCCCCTATGAGGAAACGGAGACAAGGAGACACGGGGACGCGGTGACAATCTATCTCCCCCTCTCCGTGTCTTCCTACTCCCCTACTCCTTAAAAAATACTTTTTCAGCAAACCCTAATTTATGCTTGGGTTTGGAGACCAAACCCCTACAGTTTTGTCTCATAAATCATTTGGAATTAGTATACTTATAAACTACTCAACAACTCAACTAATTCATCTTTTTTCTTTTTAGTATAACCTGGTATTTCTTGTTTCTTAGCCATTTTTTTCAACTCCGTTACTGTCAGAGTATTCAAAATTTTCTTGTCTGTTATTATTTCTGGCATTGGTTGAGGAGTCAGATAAAATATCTCTGACAAACTATTAACTTTAGCTTTTGTAATGCCACATCCTAAAGTTGTAATTGGTTGAAAATTTTGCCAATATTGACGTGGTGCTTCATTAATACGTTCCGTTGCTTTTAAAAGGTTAACTTGTTTCAGTTTACTACCTGGTTTTTCAATTAAGTATTGAAGTGCTGTTTTAATTTCCTCTTTTGTCGCAGTAGAAAGATTTACCTTTTCCGGTTTAGGTATTGGTTGAGGAGTCAAATAAAATACTTCTTTTAAAGCATTAACTTTAGCTTTTGTAATTCCACATCCTAACTTTGTAATTGGCTCAAACTTTTCCCAATATTGACGCGGTGCTTCATCAATACGGTTTGTAGCTACTGGTAATTTTACTCCTTTAAGTTGGCTATTTGGTTTTTCAATTAAGTATTGAAGTGCTGATTTTATTTCATCTCTTGTGGCAGTAGAAAGATTTATTTTTGGTATTTTTTCCCCAGATAAAATTTTGCTAATTTCTGCAGTTTTCTCACTTTCATCAGCAATAATACACCAAACTTTTTCTAAACCAGCAGCTTCCGCGACAGCAAAAATAAAAGAATTACCAATTACTTCATATTGATCTTCTCCTACTTCTTTAACAATAACAGGAACCCAATTTCTCCCATCAGTTTCATTGAGAAATTTTGCCGTTGCTGAAATTAGAAATTCTGAAGCATCTGTTCCATCTCCCGGTTCAATTTTGTACATATATAAGTGCATCAAATTGCCAATATCACTCAAATTACTCATTGCAGAAAATACTCCTTAACCAAGTCTACATAATATGGGCAAACTACTTTATCTTTATAAACAGCAGGTACATGAGCAAAAGCTGAATTTGCAATGGCTGCATAATTAGGTAATTCAAATATTTCTGTATTTTTATTAGCTTTTGTATAACGGGGATAAAAATAAGGTAGCAGATCAAATTGATTATTGGGGTCTTGTTGAGCGTCTTTAATCAGTTTATTAATATAAGATTTAGCAACTTTTTTTTGAGCTTCTGTTATTTTTTCACCATTGAAGAAAATTGGTAAAGCTATTGGTCCAAAATCGTGATTTTTTCTTCTTGCTTGTTGAACTTCTGGTATATATTTTTTGATAGCTATCCCTGCATTTTCTAGAGAAAATAAGTTGTTATGTTTTGCCGGAATTAAAACTACATCTGCTGCATAAACAGCACTAACACTAAATATTCGCCAGTTGGGAGGAGAATCAATCAAAATATAATCGTAGTAATTTTTTACTTGTCCTAATACTTTTCTTAATCTTAAAGAATTAATCTTTTGTCGCAGTATATCTTCATCCCAAACTTCAGAGGAGCCATGTACAGGAATCACATCAAAACCATATTGTTTTTGGGATTTTTTATCCATGATTTTGTAAGGATAAATCACGTCTCTAATATTAATACTTTCATCTACTAAACACTGATTAAATGTAATTTGACCAGGTTTAATTGCTAGAGAATTTGTGAGGTCTCTTTGATTAGGGTCAAAATCAACAATCAAAACTTTTTTACCATATAGCGATAAAGTTGCTGCGACATTAACTGTCGTTGTAGTTTTTCCAACCCCACCTTTATTGTTATAAACTGCTACTGTTAATCCTTTCTTTGGTTTATCAATTTTGTCTTTAATTAAAGTAGCTATTTTGATGATATTTTCTGGATTAATTTCCAGACAAACAGTCGCCGGATGAATAACTTTTCCATGCTTTCTAAATAATTGAATGTGATTAGCATTGGTAATTATTCCCCACTTTACTGTTTTACAATTTTCGGATAGTAAATATCTTTTAATTTGTACAACTGTCTTTTTATAATCTGTCGAATCAGCAGCTAAATTAAGATTCCGAGTTTTCAATTCTACCAGAATATATGGATTAGTTTTGGTTTGAGAAAATATGTCATCTTCCGTACTGTGACGGAGAGCATGATCTACAGATTCACTACCCTTTCCTGTTGCAAAAGAAGGCACTCTTTCATTTATTTCAAAACCTAAAAAATTGAATAATTCAGATGCAAAAATCTGACTTACTAAAGCTTCAGATGCGTCCTCCGGTAGATTTTTTGTCAAAGCATCTACAAGAGCTTGATTATTCACAGCATTATCCATCTGTCGTTCTTTTTTTTGACTTTAACTATTAGCTTATCACGATAAATAGTGAATAATAATCTGAATTTTATTTGCTTATTTGTATAGACAAATTAATTCTTATTTGTCTATACGACTTGGTTGTAGGAGCGATTCAATTTAACTTCCCTGGCGGGAAGTCCCGCGCTCTCCCGGAGGGGAGCGTCGTATGGGAAAGCCAGGGCTAAGATTTGGATACCTTCATAAGCTGTTCATATGCCTTTGACAAGCTAGGTACATTTTGTTATTATCAATGTCAACACAGGGGGAGGACATCACCTCTGTCTAAACAGCGGTCAGGGTTTCCCAGACTGAAGAATCCCGTGTTGTCCCGTAAGGGTAACGTCGGGAGTATGTCAACGTGATTAGTACCCTCTTGTTGAAGTAGCTACTGGAAAAAAGTATTTTTATTGACTACTTTACGTCTTTTTTCAGGTAGAATTGTGTAGAAATTAACCTCGGTTTTCCTTGGAGGAGTCAGGAGTCAGGAGTCAGGAGTCAGGAGGGAAGAAACAAGAAACAAGAAAGAAGGAAGAAGAGGAGAAGAAGGAGCTAATTGCTAGTATCAATATCCCTGGCAATTTACGGCAATAACACCTCAAAAAATGGGTGGATAGTTGGAAATTTTTACAGTTTTAGCTGATAATAAGTGTCGGAAGTTCTCAATCTCGATCAGGATATCAAATAGCCCATGGTATGGTTTGACTATCAGGATTCGTAAATCAATAAACTAGGGTGGGCTGCACCCGAATTTACGCTTGTGAACTGGCAAG